>JANOIK010001098.1:0-3132 GCA_031407585.1 Planctomycetota bacterium
CGGTTCGGCAAGTGGGAGGAGATTCTGGCGTGGCCGGCGCCGGAGGAGTCGCGGCTGGTGAGCCGCGCGGAGCGGCACTTCGCGCGGTCGGTGGCGCTGTCGGCGCTCGGCAAGCCGGCCGAGGCCCGCGCCGAGCTGACTCGGCTCGACGAGGCGGCGGCTGGCTTCACGGACGAATGGAAGGTCGGCAACAATCTCGCGGCGGATGTGATTGCTGTGGCGCGGAAGATGGCCGAGGGCGAGATTGCATATCGCGAGGGGCGCAAGGACGAGGCGTTCGTCCTGCTGCGCGAGGCGGTGACAATGGAAGAGACGCTCGCGTACGATGAGCCGCCGGGGTGGATGCAGCCGGTGCGGCACGCGCTGGGAGCGCTATTGCTTGCCGAGGGTCGCGACGCGGAGGCCGAGGAGGTGTATCGTGCCGATCTCGTGCGGCACCCCGGCAATGCGTGGTCGCTGCTGGGGCTCAAGCAGTCGCTGGAGAAGTTGGGGCGCGCGGCCGAGGCCGAAGCGATGGCCGCGGAGGTGCGGGCGGCATGGGCTCACGCGGACGTGACGCCGGTGGCAAGCTGCTACTGCCATCCGGCGGCGCTTGGCGCGCAGTGCGACTGCGGCGTTGGGAGCGAGACCGTGGCGCCGTAGTTCAGCAGTTTTGAGTGGGCAACTTAGGAATTGAAATTACGGAGGCTTGCGATGGAAAACTTGGAATCGCCCGCGGGCGACGGCGCAGAGAGTGGTGTGAATCCGGCCGAAATTGCGGCCGTTCCGCCCGCGGCGCCGGTGCACACGCCGCAGGAGCTCACTCGGGCGATGCAGGCGTTCAAGAAGCGGCTGAAGCTCACGCAGCTCGATAGCGAGTCGAAGCTCGGCTACGGGCCGATGACGGGCGGGCGGCCTTCGGGGATCGTGGCGATCACGCCGCCGAACCAGTTTCCGCGATCGGTGTGGGACGCTTTGGTGGAGGCCGGGCGACTGAAGAAGGGGAGCCAGGGGATGTATGAGCTGGCGAAGTAAGCTTGGCAGACTTTGCGGGCGGTTCCGGATTCATCGATTGGGCAAACGCTAGCGTCCGATAACTAGCGGTGGCGCGACTAAGGCATGCGGGGCGCCGGGAGTAGCTCATCGATGCGCGTTCTGTATCTCACGGACTGGTTCGACACGCCCAATCACATGCTCGTCGAGAATCTGGCGAGCCGGCCGGGCGTCTCCGTCTCGGCGATGTTCGATTTCGGCCGGCCGCATCCAGATTTTAGCGCGCGTGTGGATCGCGTGCCGTTTCGCTCGCGGGGCAAGTTGCACGTTGCGGCAATTCGCGAGCTGCGCGCCCGCATCGTCGCGGGCGACTTCGACGTACTGCACGCGACGAATAGTCGCATGCTCGCCAACGCGCTGTTGGCGACGCGCGGACTGGCCGGCGGCCCCAAAGTGAGCGGATTCATCGGGCACATTGGCCGATTTTCGCGGTGGAACGCGATCCACCAGATGACGTACCTGCACCCGCGCGTGGCGGCCGTGTGGTGCAACTGCCACGCGGTTTCGCGGCCGCTCGTTCGCGGCGGCGTGCCGCGTGAAAAGTTGTTCGTGATCCATGCGGGGCATCCGTTTCGTGAGCGACCCGCGCCGCCGGACTTGGATGTGCGGCGAGAGCTTGGGATCCCTGCCGACGCGGTGGTCGTGGGATTCGCCGGCAACATGCGGCCCGTGAAGGGCGTCGACGTGCTGATGGAAGCGGCGCTGCGGCTGCAGTCGTCGTCGGCGATTCACTGGCTGCTGCTGGGGCGCGTCGAAGACGCGAAGGTGAAGGAGCTGTCGGAGCACCCGGCGATTCGCGACCGCATGCACTGCCTGGGGTGGCGGGACGACGCCGAGCGGCTGCTGCCGGCAATGGACATTTTCGCGATGCCCTCGCGGAGCGAAGGCTTCAGCCGGGCGATCACCGAAGCGATGGAGCTGGGCCTGTGCCCGGTGGCGACGCGGGTCGGCGGCACGCCCGAGCTGGTGCGCGACGGCGTCGACGGCCTGTTGACGCCCGTGGGCGACGCGGCGGCGCTGGCGAATGCGATCCGCCGCGTTGCCGAAGATGCCCCGCTGCGGGCGCGGCTGGCGGCGTCGGCGCGCGAGCGCATTCGCACGGAGTTCACCGTCGAGCACATGGGCGAGCAGGCCATGTGGATGTTCCGGTCGATGCTCGCGGGCCGAATTGAGCTGCGCGTTTGGTCGCCGGCTGAGGATGAGGAGCAGAGCATCACGGCGAAGCAGGATGCACAACCCGGTTCACGGCGAGCGGCCTAGCGCCGTGTTAAGCGGCGTCAAGCCAACTTTCGCAATCGCGTAACCGCGTCGGCGACTTCTTCGACGGCGACGTCGATGTCCGCGGGCGTCGTGAAACGCCCCAGGCCGAAGCGCAGCGTGCTGCGCGCCAGGTCTTCGCTCATGCCGAGGGCGAGCAGCACGTGGCTGGGGCCGGGTTCGGTCGAGCTGCACGCGGCGCCGCTGCTGACGGCGATGCGCTTCATGGTGAGGAGCAGGGCCTCGCCGTCTACGTTGGTGAAGGCGACGTCGAGATTGTGGGGGAGGCGGAGGGCGGGGGATGCTGAATGCTGAATGCTGAATGCTGAATGCGGGGAGTCGAGACTGGGCCCGCAGAGCGAGATGTCAGGGATTCGCTTTTGCAGTCGCGCCCAAAGGTGGTTTCGCGACGAGGCAAGCCGAGGCATTTCGGTGGGCAGCTCCTCGACCGCAAGTTGTACAGCGCGGGCGAATCCGACGATGCCGGGGACGTTGAGCGTGCCGCTGCGGAGGCCGTCTTGTTGGCCGCCGCCGGTGATCTGGGGGTCGAGCCGGACGCCGGGGCGCGAGCGGCGCACGTAGAGAGCGCCGACGCCCTTGGGGCCGTACATCTTGTGGGCGGTGAAGCTCATGAGGTCCACGCCGAGCGCGGACACGTCGACCGGAATCTTGCCGACGGCCTGCGTGGCGTCGGTGTGCAGCAGCACGCCGCGGTCGCGACAGATGGCGGCGATTTCAGAGAGCGGGTGGATGACGCCGATTTCGTTGTTGGCGAGCATGACCGAAACGAGCGCCGTGTCGTCGCGGATGGCGTCGGCAACGCGCTGGGGGTCGAGCCAGCCG
>JANOIK010001125.1:0-1832 GCA_031407585.1 Planctomycetota bacterium
TGCCTTAGCCACAGCATCGGCTTCGTCGATGAGCAGCACCATGGGAGTCTGAGCTGCCAGCGCCAGCACTCGATGGAGGTTTGAGCCCGTCTCTCCGACGAAGCTCGTGATGAGGGCACCGAGCCGCACGATGCCAAAAGGCAGCGATAGTTCGTTGGCGAGCCAACCGGCGGTGGCGGTCTTTCCGCAGCCAGGAGGCCCCCAGAAAAGCAACCGTGCCTTTGGCCGCAATCCGGCCTCAGCAAGTTTTTCACACTCGCGGTTCTCCAGCACGATCCGTTGGAGCGCTTGCTCTGTTTCTTTGCGGAAAAACAGCACCTGACGTTGCGGCGATTCGACGAATGAAACGAGTCCGTTCGATTGTTTGGCAAGTGGCGTCAGCGCTCCCACGGTCGATGTGCCATGGCCGTTGGTCACGCCATTCGCCTTGCCCAGCGCTTCGCGAAGCGAGCGCGCTTCACCAGGGCGATTTTCAACTCCCAACTCCCGGATAATCGCCTCCGCGGTGCGCCGAAATCCTGCCTCATCGTGCCCATTGTGGGTAACGATGAGGTTTCGGAGATTCTCGACTAGAGCAGGCAGCGGCATCTGAAAAAAAATACCGCCGCGCCGCGCTTGCCACAAGTACGATCGGGCAAAGGAGACAATTTTGAAGGGCGGATAATTCTGCGCTGCGGACTCCTTGCGAAGGACTCGCAGCAAGTTAGAATCCTCGGGCGTCGGCGCCCGGGTTTGCCGAATGAGGGAGCAGCGGCTTGAGTGGAACCCGCTTTCACCATGACCACACCGCCCGCCAGCATCCCATCGCCCCATCTGCTCTCCCCCTTAGAGCTCCCCGCATCCCGCTGCGCAATCGCGTGGTGATGGCGACAAACGGCAAGACCAGGATCGTCGGCATGAGCCGGCATTGCCATTGCGCGGAGCCACGCTGGTTGCTACCACCAGCGCGACCAAGATGAAACAATTCGTGATAACCAGTCTTCTCGTCGCTCTGCTGACGGGTTGTGTTCAACCCGAATCAAGGCGCGTCGGAGTTTCTCGGGAAATCGGTCGCCGCACTGGCAAATCCCTGGGTGTGGAATCGACTCCGGGCGTTCCGTCGATTCCACCGGGAATTGTATTGAACCAACCGCTGTCCGACGACGACGTGGCAGCCATCGCGCTTTGGAACAATGCGGCGTTTCAGGAAGTGCTCGCGGAACTCGGCCTGGCCCGCGCCGACGTGATCCTCGCGGGGCAGATGACCAATCCGTCCTTTTGGATGCTCTTTCCCGCCGGGCCGAAGCAGATGGAATTCTACGCGAAAATTCCATTGGAAGCGCTGTGGTTGCGGCCACGTCGCGTGGCGGCGGCGGAGTTCGAGTCGCAACGGCTGGCCGAGCGCGTGGTGCAAGGCGGCCTTGATCTGGTGCGCGATGCGAAGGTGGCCTGCGCCGACTACCGGTTGAGCCGGGAGAAGCTGCGGCTCGCGGAGCAAACCGTGGAGTTGTCGCGGCAAGTTTCCGCGCTGATGAAGGCGAGACTGGACGCGGGCGACGTCAGCGAACTGGAAACCACAGTCGCCCGCATCGACGCACTCAGCGCGCAGGAAGATACTAAACGGCTGAAAGCTGACACGGCCATCGCTCATGAACGGCTGCGCCATGTGATGGGGTTGGGCACCAGCACGGCCGCTTTCGATCTGGCTGCGAAACCTTCGTCCGTCGCCACGATGCGCGCGGCTGACGACCTGGTGAAGGACGGCCTTGCCAGCCGGCCCGATCTCCGCGGCGCGGAACTGGCAATGGAGTCCGCCGGCAAGCGGGTCAAACTCGCCCGCCGGGAGATTTACA
>JANOIK010001196.1:0-4374 GCA_031407585.1 Planctomycetota bacterium
AATGTCGCTCAGGTGGGCTCGCGACAGCTCGTCGAGCGTCAGATCCTTATCGCCCAGCGCGTCCTTGATCAGGCCGTTGATCTCCTTGAGGTGTTCGCGGGCAAGCGCCCGGGCGTCGGCCGGGAACGGCTGGCCGATGCCCACGAAGATCGCGAACGCCACTCCGGTCGCGTCGTACTTCGGCCCAATCGCGATGCCGATGAGATACTCCATGTACTCCCGCTGCATGTTGCGGCGCACCTTGGAAATCGACAGCTCACGGTCTTCAGCATTATCGTCCTCGGAATCCGCGTCGGCGTCCTGTTCCTCCGCGTCCTCGCTCAGCCCCTTCAGATCCGACCACACCGCGTCGGTGAACGTGCGGAACACCTCGGCCGCGCGCAGCGGCTTCTCGTCCTCGTCGACGAGCGCCTCGTTGCTCTCGATCATCTGGAATCGGGCGCCGTCGCCGAACGCCTCGCTCATGGCGATGTTCTGGATCGCCTGCACGTAAGCGTAGTACGGCACCGCGATGCGCGACTCCGACAGGCCCGAGTCGGCGCCCCAGTGCATCCAGTGCTCGCTCGAAACGCGGCGAAGCATCTCGGGCCGCATGGGGATGGGGTTGTCGACCAGGATCGTGTCGGCGATAAACTTGAGCGCCTTGCGCTGGTCGTCGCCGCTCACGGGCCGCACAGGGTCTTGAGCGCCCTTGCCGCCGCGCGTGTCGCGCGACACGTGCCGGCCGCCGACGTACCGCATGGCGATGTAGGCCGCGTCGCCGTACTGCTGCAGGATGGTGAGGAACGCGGGCCGCAGCCGGGCCCACGACTCGCCGTCCTTCACCAGGTTTTCGTCCATATCCTCGAGCACATCTTCGGCCAGGGCGATCCGATGCTTCGCGAACGCCAGGCCGTCCGAGCCCAGGTCGTACTGGTTCACGCGCGGGTCGAACGAGTCGTACAAGTCTTCGTCAGTCGCGTACTCCAGGCCGGCGTCCGGCGAGCGGGCCGCGATCTTTTTCAGCTCGGCCTTCTCGTCGCCGGAGATCTGCTTGTAGGCGTACTCGATGGCCCAGTAATCGTAGGGGCCAAGCGTCGTCGTGGCGTAGTCGCCCTGCTTCTCGCCCTTGCGAGCGATATTCACGGGCGTGTAATCCATCACGCTGCCGACGAGGCCCTTCTTCTGCGTGATCTCCGTGTCGTTGAGCTCGTCGAGGTCAAGCATCGTGCTGGCGCGGAAGTTGTGCCGCAGCCCCAACGAGTGCCCGACCTCGTGCATGACGACGCTCTTGATGACCTGGCCGAGCAGCTCCTCAGGCAGCTTGGCGCCGCCGACAGCGCCGCGAGCGGCCAGAGCGATCGAAGCCATGCGGAACTGGCCCTGCATGGCCGAGGCGTATTGGCAGGCCGCACAGGTGCCGGTGGCCGAGGCCTTGTGGCTCAGCGCGGTGTGGAAAGAACTCCAGTGTCCCGGAATCGCGGCGAGCGTCTTCTCGCCGTGCAAGGCGGCGCCCATCGACACGCCGTTGACGCGCTGCCGCACCGTGCCCGGCATGCCGAAGCCTTTCTGCGCGGCCATCATCGGGCTCAGAATGTCGCCCACTGCGAGCACCGTGGCCTCTTCGTCGTCATCGCCGTCGCCCGAGCTCACGCCCACCAGGTAGGCGTGCTCCTGCTGCCAGAAGCGAATCCAGCTCGCGTCGAAAATGACGTCGCCGTCGATCATCTCGCCGGTGATCGGGTTACTCCGTACGTTCGACATCGCGAACGTCATCGGCGTGGTCACCCAGCGGAACGTGCAGTAGTTGATGTCTTCGGGGTCGAACTCGTCGCGATCGTTTTGCCACCGCACGCTCAGGGCGTTGCGGAAGCCGATTTTCTCGAATGCCTTGTTCCACTCGAGAATGCCCTCTTCGACATACGGACGGTACTCGTGCGGCACGGTGTCCTCGACCCACCACACGATTTGCTTCTTGGGGACGGACAGCTCGGCGCCCGGATCTGCCTTCTCGAGCCGCCACCGGTTGATGCGGCGGACGAACGTCGTGTCGGGATCGTCGGAGCCGAAGTCCTTCGTAGCGTTCAGAAAGTACCCGACGCGCTGGTCGGCCAGCCGCGAGCGATAGCCCGCGTCCGGCATCGCCACGATGCTGTAGTGCAGCACGACCGTGATGCCGCGGTCGTCGATGTAGCCGGAGTCTCCGTTGGCGCCCATGCCCATCGGGTCGCTGTTGAAGGTGACGTTCACCTGCAGTTCGAGATTCTGGGGATAGGCCTTGATCGTGCCCCAGCTCGTGCGCGAGCGATCGAGGCCGCCGACCGCGAGGTCGGCAAAGTCGGTGAAGAAAATGTCGGCCAGGTCGATCAGCACCGAGCCGCCGGGGGCGTCGTCGCTGACGATCGGCAGGGCCATGAGCACCGAGTCGGTGTAGTTCTGCTGCACGGCCTTCTCCAACGGCGAGCCCTTGGGCGCCTCGTACCGCAGGTTCTTGCGAATCAGGTGCACGAAGTCGCCCACGCGCTTGAACGAGATCACCCACTGCTCATCGAAGTTGAGCGCCATGCCGGCCGAAGCGGCGCCGCGAGCAATCGACATGGGGGCGAGAAACGGCCGATCAAAATCGCCGCCTCCGAGCGCCGCGTAGAGGTGCTGGTTGTCGTGGTAGAGATCGAACAGTCCCTCGATCTTCTTGGCCTCCTTGGTCACGTCCGAGAACGCGCGGAACTTCGAGGGCTTCTTGGCCTCCTGCGCCGCGGCGGTACGCGGCATGGCCGCGACTGTCGCCACTCCCAAAAGCGCGAGCGCCAGAGCGCCGAAAACACGCCAAGACCGAGTACGATTTTTCAAAGTCACGGTTTTCAAAGTCATCGTGGACACCCTGAAATGAGGTCGCATCGCCCCGGGAGGAAACGTGGCCGATCAATCGTGATCGCGCAGATCGGGTCCCGGTGCGGCGAATTTAGGAGCGAGAATCGTGCGGCGCTGCGCCCGCAGAGTCGACGGAATCGTCGCCGTCCGCACTCTGCGGACGGGACCAAACATTATACCAATTTCCTTTGCGGGGGCGCACCAGTCTAGCTTGCCGTCAATGCTCGCCTACGGACACCCACCGGCGCCCAGACCAGACGCCGAGCTCCGCCGCCGCAAGCGGTGGGAATCTGCCGGTAGTAACCATCGTCGGGGCCTTCGGGTTAGTTTCCCTGGCGCCGCCCCATGTTTATGGAACCCCAGCGCCGACGCCACGGATCGGTTGTGTGGTTTGGCCAGGGCGCCTGGCATCGCCTGATGCGTCCTCTGTTTCCGTCCGCTGAGATCGAGAATTTACCCTCTCCCAGCCGGTGTTACTTGGGCTTCGCCCGCCCATGCCCCGGCTGACAGTAGCGGGCGGCGTATGCGATGAGCGCCTCACCCCCCGGCAGGCCAAGCTTCTCCCGGCAATTGCGGAGGTGGGTATGCACGGTAGTGACGCCAATATCCAGCTTGGCAGCCATCTCGCGCGTCGTGCGTCCCGCGGCCAAGCAGTACAGGCACTCGAGTTCGCGCTCCGTCAACCGCGCCAACTCGCTGGGAATCCTCTCGCCCAGCACGCAGATGGCCATCTCTGGGGTTCCCAACGGCCACAGCCAAACGCGAACATGCTCGTGGCGGTCATTATGGACTTCAAAGACTTGTTTTTCGCCCAGCGTGATCGTGCGGGCCACCGCTTGCTTGGCGCGCTCTTGCGACTCGGGCACGAGATACTTCCATGCGAGATCTCCGGGGCGCACACGCTCGATGGTTGCGGTTCCCCACACGACGCGGCCGCGCCAGTCACACATCAACACGAATTTGTCGCCCAGTGTCGCGTCGGGCATGAGATACGCCCTCCCCTTGCGATGTGATTTGTGATATCGCGCCTCGCCTCCAGCTGTTCATACTGAGCGAGTTGGCTCCCGCCTCCACGCCCTGCCTGCACCCCTGCCCTAAGCCCAACGCAAACTGAGTCGCAGCGCCCCTGCTCGGGGACGAACTGCACTTGGGCGGTCTTCATTTTATCACAACTCACGCGGAGATGCCGTCTCGCTGCCACGCCATGCCACGAAATCCCATTGTTTACGTCCTGGACGACGACGGCGCCGTCCTCGCAGCGGTCGCGTCGCTCTTGAGCACCAGCCTCCACGCGACCGAATGTTACAGTTCGCCCGTCAATTTCCTCGCCCGCTGCGATCTCCGCCGCCCGGGATGCCTGGTCGTCGATCCGCTAATTCCGGGCATTGACGGGGGCAAATTTCTCGATCGCGTCCGCGCGCTCCACAGCCGGCTGTCCGTGTTAGTGGCCACCCACGAAGCCCGCGACGGCGACATCGCCCAGTGGATTTCCCGCGGGGCGACCGCGGTGGTGCGAAAGCCCTT
>JANOIK010001231.1:0-1655 GCA_031407585.1 Planctomycetota bacterium
TGTGGCGTGCGAGTGGCCAACACGGCGATCCCGAAACCCTCGACGAAGCGACGCGCGAGCAGATTCTCACCGAGACGCTCGACCAGACCGCCGTCGCCCCCCTCGAGGGCCTCTCGCCGCCGACGGAAGAGATGTTCGAAATGTTCCGCGTGCTCCGCCGCGCGGCCCGCCGCTTCGGCATGGGCGCCCTCGGCCAGCACGTCATCAGCATGACCAAACGCCCCAGCGACGTGCTCGCCGTCCTGTGGTGCTGGCGGTGGAGCGAGGGCGTCGACGGCGGCGATCCGCGCGATCGCGAGCTGCTGCTCCCCGTCGTGCCGCTGTTCGAAACGATCGGCGACCTCCACGACGCGGCCGCCACGCTGCGCGTCCTGCTAAGCACGCCGACCTACCGCGAGCACGTGCGCGCCCTGGGCGACGCGCAGACCGTCATGATCGGCTACTCCGACAGCACCAAGGACGGCGGCTACATGGCCGCCCAGTGGGCGCTCAACTCGTCGCAACGAGAGCTGCAGCAGGTCGCCGACGAGTTCGGCGTCACGCTCACGTTCTTCCACGGCCGCGGCGGATCGCTCGGCCGCGGCGGCGGGCCGGCCGCTCGCGGCATCCTTTCGCTCCCCACCGTGGCGTTCTCCGGCTCGCTGCGGCTCACGGAGCAGGGCGAGGTGCTCGCCGAGCGCTACGACAACCCCGAGATCGCCCACCGCCACCTGGAGCAAGTCGCCTGGAGCGTGCTCACCGCCATCTCACGCCGCCCGCAGCCCAAGCCGCCCGAGTGGGCCGCCACGATGGAGACGTACGCCACGGAGTCGTTCGCCGCGTATCGGCGGCTGGTCGATCACGAGGGCTTCGGCGATTTCTTCCGCACCGTCACGCCGGTCAACGACATCGAGCGCCTCCCCATGGGCTCCCGCCCCGCGAAGCGCCGCGGCAGCAACCGCATCGAGGACCTGCGGGCGATCCCCTGGGTCTTCTCGTGGACCCAGTGCCGCTGCCTCATCCCCGCCTGGTATGGCCTCGGCGCCGGATACGAGCGTATCGTCGAGCAGGACCCCGCCGCGGCGGAACGATTCCGAACGATGTACCGCGAATGGCCGTTCTTCACCGCCGCGATCGACAACGCATCGCTCGCCCTTGCCAAGAGCAACATGCGCATGTTCCGCGAGTACGTGCGGCTGGGCAAAGGCGCCGCCCACGCCGTGGAGCTCGGCGAGTGGATCACGAGCGAGTTCGAATCCTCGCGGCGCGCCGTCCTCGCGATCCTCGGCCGCGACGACCTGATGGACGACGTGCCCTGGCTGCGCGATTCGATCCAGGTCCGCAACGGCTACGTCGACCCGCTCAACCTCATCCAGGCCGAGCTCATGGAACGCCAAGCCCGCGAACGCGCCGCGGGCAACGAGGCCGCTCTCGCCGAGCTCGAGCACCTCGCTCACCTCACCATCAAAGGCGTCTCCGCAGGGATGCGCAGCACGGGGTAGTTCTGCATTGAGGCCCAACGGGCCGACAGTTAATAGCCAGGGGCGTGAGCCGATGCTTTTCAAGCTAGCATTTCAGCCGTCTCCGCGGTTGGATTCGTGACTTTGTGGCGTGCTTTTGGGAGACTTGCCTCAGGGCGATTCACTCCGGAGGCGCACCAATGTTGGGCCGCGTGT
>JANOIK010001274.1:0-2154 GCA_031407585.1 Planctomycetota bacterium
ACCTGCCCCAGCGCGTGCACGCCGGCATCGGTGCGGCCCGCGGCGGTCACGCGCACGCTCTCGCCCGTGATCTCCCGCCAGGCGCACTCGAGTTCCCCCTGCACGGTGCGCCGATCCGGCTGCGCCTGCCATCCGGAAAACGCCGCCCCGTCGTAGGCCAGCGTCTGTTTGAACCAGGACATGGCGCTTAAAAACTCTCCGGCCCCCTCCCCTCGGCGGGGACGGAGGCGGAGGGGGGAGGCGTACCAAAAGGCGGTGCGTCAGCGCGGCACATCACCCCACCCAACCCCCCCCCCTCAAGGGGAGGGAACCGGAGGAGCGCGCGAGGGCTTACACCGCGGCCTGCGTTTTGATCAGCAGCTCCGCAATCTGCACCGCGTTCGTCGCGGCGCCCTTGCGCAGGTTGTCGCTCACGCACCAGAACGCCAGGCCGTTGTCGCTGGAAAGGTCCTCGCGAATGCGGCCGACGAAGGTCGCGTCGTGGCCGTCGCAGTCCATCGGCATCGGGTACTTACCGTTGTCCAGGTCGTCGACCAGCTTGATGCCCGGCGCCGCGGCGAACAGCTCGCGGGCCTGCTTTACGGTGATCTTCTTCTCGGTCTCGACGAGGATGCTCTCGCTGTGGCAGTTGTCCACCGGCACGCGAATGCAGGTGGGGCACACGCGGATCGTGTCGTCGCCAAAGATCTTGTGCGTCTCCTTCACCATCTTCATCTCTTCGCTGGTGTAGCCCTGATACTTCGGGCCGCCGATTTGCGGAATGAGATTGAAGGCGATCGGGTGCTTGAACGCCTCGTACTTGTACTGGTCGCCGGCGAGGAACGCCTTCGTGCCGTTCTTGAGGTCAGCCTGGCCCTTCACGCCTGCGCCGCTGGTGGCCTGGTAGGTGCTCACCACCACGCGGCGGATGCGGCCGAAGTCGTGCAGCGGCTTCATGGCCACGACCATTTGCGTGGTCGAGCAGTTGGGGCTCGAAATGATGCCCTGGTGATCCTCAATCGCCTCGGGATTCACCTCGGGCACCACCAGCGGCACCTTGGGGTCCATGCGCCAGTAACCGCTCTCGTCGACCACCACGCAGTTCCGCTCGACGGCCCAGGGGCAGAATTCCTGAGCCACCTCGTCGGGCGTGCTGCCGATCGCCAGGTCGATGCCCTCGAACACGTCGGGGGTCATCTCCTCGACTTTGTGCTCCTTGCCCTTGAACGTCACCGTCGTGCCGGCCGACCGCTTGGACGCGAGAAACTTGATCTGCCCATAGGGGAAATCGCGCTCCTCGAGCAACTGGCGGATGATCCGACCCACGGCACCGGTGGCGCCCACGATGGCGATGGTCTCGAACACGGCAGAACGCCTCCCACGAAAACCTGTTACAATGAACCTCTGGTGCAAACGCTCGACGCCGTCCAGCGCGGCGAAGGCAAGCTTTTCACTATAGGCGATGCCCCGGGGAGCGACAATGTTCGCACCTGGGGCCGAAACTCGCCCGCGCCGACTCGGTTGGAACGAATAGGAGCTTCTGCCCGCCCGAACGAAAATCGGAGGAGCGTCATGCGAATTCCCGCCGCCCTGCCCTGCCTAGCCGCCGCCCTGCTGGCCGCCCCGGGCGCCGCCCCCAATGCGGCCGCGGTCGAAATCGACGCCGCCGGGCTGTTTGCCAGCCTCGACGCCAATGCCGACGGTCGCGTCTCGCGACGCGAAGCCGGCCACGACCACGGGTTGCTCTTCAACCGGCTGCTGCGAACCAGCGACGACGACCGTGATGGGCGGCTCACCGCGGAGGAATTCTCCGCCGGCCTCACGCCCGTGCGGGCCGAAAAGGACTTGGTGACCAAGCAAGGCAGCCGCCTGCCGGGCAGCGACGCGCTGGTGGTGCTGATCGCCCGGATGGACGCCAACGCCGACCGGCGCCTGGAGCCGAGCGAGATTCCCGCGCAGCTTCGCGATGCGTTCGACCGCATGGTCGCCCAGGCCGACGCCGACAAGAACGGCACGCTCGACACGCGTGAGCTTGCCGACGGCGGCCCGCGGTTGGGGATTCAGGCCCAGGGCGCCGCCGTGAGATTGGGGATCGACGTGGCGGCCGAACTCGCGGCGCTCCCAGCGGAGCGGCGCCGGTCGCTCGAGCAGATGAGCGCCTTCCCCAACCCCGCG
>JANOIK010001296.1:0-4064 GCA_031407585.1 Planctomycetota bacterium
CGAAGACCCCACGATCTACAACAACTCCACCAAGATCAGCAACCTGCTCAGCCGACGGTCGTTTCGCAGCGATCACACCGGCGGCGTGCAGTTCGTGTTTCTCGATGGCTCCGTGCGGCTGCTGACCACCGAATCCGATCCGGCGGTTCGCGACGCCCTCGTAACTCGCGACGGCGGAGAGCCGCAGGCGCTCTTGAACTGACCATCGTGTTGCCGACAATCGGGGGCTCGGCTGTGTTCGCCGAGTCGACTCCAGCCTTCCCGCCCGCCTCACACCCACCACTCGCACCCCGCACCGATTGGTTTCTCGCGAAACCGCCTTTGAAGGATTTTCCATGACTCGCGTATCGCATGCCGTTTCGTTCGCATCACTCACACTCATGGCACTCGGCGTGATGGCCGCTCCGGCCCGCGCCCACTTCCCTTGGCTCGCGACCGATGCCGAGGGACACGCCCTGCTGTACTTCGGCGAAGGCCCCGGCGATCGCGTGTACCACACGCCCGACGCGGTGGCCGCGGCCAAGGTGTTGGTCTTTGAGAGTGACGCGGAAGGCGACGCCGAGGGGAAAGAGATCGAGCTAACGGCCGTCGAGTCCGACGACTTCGTCGGCCGCAAGAGCGAGGCGGCGACGCCCGCCGGCGCCGCGCTCGAGTCGACCATTTCCTACGGCATCTACCACGGCATGCTGCTCGACTATTACGCCCGGCACATCCCGAGCCTGGACGCCGACGCGCCGAAGAGCGGGTTGAAGCTCACGGGCACGCCGCGAGCCACCGATTCTGGGGTCGAGCTCACGGTCCTGTGGGAAGGCAAGCCGCTGGCGGACGCGGTCGTGACGATCATCGACGGCGAGGGCACGCCGACTGAAGAGGTGAGCGACGCCGCGGGCGTCGCGAAGTTTGAGGCTCCGGCGCCGGGGCTCATTGGCTTTCTCATCGTTCGCACCGACAATGACGCCAAGGGCGAAGCGGGCGGCGAGAAATACACCAGCGCGGGAGCGTACGGAACCTTGACTGTGAACTTTGGCAAACCGGCTGCGGCCGAGGGCGCTGCGAGCGAGACTAGCGCAGACGAGTCCGCGCTCACCCCCCTGCCCGAGCCGTTGTCCAGCTTCGGCGCCGCGGTGAGCGACGGCTGGCTCTACGTGTACGGCGGCCACACCGGCGAGGAGCATGCCCACTCGCGCGACAACCTGTCGAACCACTTCCGCCGCATTAAGCTGGCCGAGGGCGACGATGCCGCGAAGGGCGCCTGGGAAGAGCTGCCGATGGAGATCCCCGTGCAGGGCCTGCCGCTGGTCGCGCACGGCGGAAAGATCTACCGCGTCGGCGGGCTCAGCTTCCGTAACGCCGCGGCCGACGAGGCGGACATGCACTCGGTCGCCGAGTTCGCCTGCTTCGACCCCGCGACGAAAAAGTGGACCGCGCTCACGCCGCTGCCTGAGGCGCGCTCGTCGCACGATGCCGTTGTGATCGGCGACACGCTGTACGTCGTCGGCGGCTGGACGCTCGCCGGCGAGAGCGACGGCGATTGGCTCGACACCGCGTGGTCGTTCGACCTGAACGACCCGCAGGCCGAGTGGCAGGCGCTCGCGAGCCCCACGTTCAAACGTCGGGCTCTGGCCGTCGCGCGGTGGAACCGGCAGCTCGTGGCGATCGGCGGCATGGACGACAACGCCGAAATTTCCCGCCGCGTCGACGCCCTCGACCCGGCCACTGGGGAGTGGACGAAGATGCCCGAGCTGCCCCGCAGCCGGATGGGCGGCTTCGGCGTGTCGGCGTGGAACCTCGACGGCAAACTGCTGGTCAGCGGCGCCGACGGCGCGGTGCATCAACTCTCCGACGACGGCACGAAGTGGGAGAACGTCGGCAAGCTGGTAACCGGCCGGTTCTTCCATCGGCTCATGCCCGGGGTGGGCCAATCGCTGCTGGTGATCGCGGGGGCGAGCATGGAAACCGGCAAGCATCTCGCGACGGTCGAAAGCTTTTCGCCGAGCACGCCGAACTGATTAAGCTAGGTGCGGCTTGGGAGGGCGAAGCTCCTGCTGAGCCGGGCGCCTGGCACGCGCTTCATCGGCTCGGCAGGAGCCTCGCCCTCCCTTTTCAGACAGAGTCGAAGTGGCGAATCGCACAGGTGCGAGCGGGGTTTCCTAGCGGTAGAATAATCCGCTCGGCTCATCCCCTCGTCCTGTGGTCGCATTCGCATGTCAGTTTCTTCTCGCCTTGCGCTCGTCATGATTGTCGCGGCAGCGAGCGTCGCCCGCGCGCAGACGCCGCCTCCCATCGATCGCCACGAACTAGTCTCGCGGCACAATGTCGTGCACCGCTCGGCGGACCCCAAGCATTTTCTGCAGGTCGGCAACGGCGAGTTTTCGTACTCGTTCGACGTCACCGGCATGCAAACGCTCGACCGCACCTTCGAGCATCCGATTCCGCTGCACACGATGTCGAACTGGGGCTGGCACGACTTCCCCAACACGGACGGCGCCAAGTACGAGGACACGCTCAGCGAATTCCAGGTCGGCGATCGCACGGTCACGTATGCCGACAAGCAGAACTCCCCGGCGGGCAAGTATTTCCGCGAGAACCCGCACCGCGCGAACCTCGCCCGCATCGGACTGTGGTGGGAAGGTCAGGACGAAGCCGGCGCGACCGGCGATGATCTGGCCGAGTTCACCGAGATCGAGCAAACGCTCGACCTGTGGACTGGCGTCGCAACGAGCAAATTCAGGTTCCGCGGCGAGCGGGTCACCGTGACCACTATCGCCCACCCCGAGCGAGACGCAATCGCCTTCCGCATCGAGTCGCCACTGGTCGCCGCCGGTAAGCTTGGAGTCGCCGTGCGGTTTAGCTACCCGCGCGGCGAATGGGGGCCAGCGGTCGACGATTTTGAGAAGGTCGACAAGCATGGGACAAAGCTGGACCATCCGAATAATGTTTTCTCGGCGGCGAGGAAACTCGACGAATGGCAATATCACGTCACTTATTCAACGATCTTCACCCACTTTCCTGAGCCGCAAAGTCCCCATTCACTTAAGGTCACGTGGGCAGAAAGTGACACGAGCGAGCAGGTGTTCGACGGCTGGTACGATCGAGTTGAAACCGCTGAAATTACTTTTGAGTTTGCGGACGGCCCGTTGGGCGAGAGTCCACCCCAAGCCCCTCAGTTTAAGCAAGTAGAATCCGCCGCCGCCGAACACTGGAAGCAATTCTGGTCCACCGGCGGCGCGCTCGACCTCAGCGGAACCGATGACCCGCGCGCTCGCGAGATTGAACGCCGCGTCGTCCTCTCGCAGTACCTCACCGCCATCCAGAACGGCTCGCTGCCGCCGCAGGAGACGGGGCTCGTTACCAACTCCTGGTTCGGCAAGCAGCACCTCGAAATGCACTGGTGGCACGGAGCCCACTTTCCGCTGTGGGGCCGGCCGGAGATTCTCGAAAAGAGCCTCGCGTGGTACGAGACGATTCTGCCGCAGGCGAAGGCGATCGCCGCGCGACAAGGTTACAAAGGCGCCCGCTGGCCGAAGATGTGCGGTCCGGACGGCGTCAGCTCGCCCAGCGGCGTCGGCGAGTTTCTCGCTTGGCAGCAGCCACACTTCATCGCGCTGGCCGAGCTGGTCTACCGCGCTCAGACCACGCCCGAGGGGCAGAAGCGCGTCCTCGAACGCTACGCGCCGCTCGTCAAAGAAACCGCCGCGTTCATGGCCGACTATGTACAGTGTGACGCCGACGGCAAGACGTGCCATCTCGGCGCGCCGCTCATTCCGGCTCAGGAAAACTACCGCCCTCGCGTCACTCGCGACCCGACGTACGAGCTAGCGTACTGGCACTACGGGCTCTCGACCGCGCAAGCCTGGCGCGATCGCGCGAGCCAACCGCGCGACGTCGAGTGGGACCGCGTGATCGCGGGCCTCGCCAAGCCGCTCATCCGCGACGGCCGCTACGCCGCGGTCGCGGTCGAGCCGTTCACCAACACGTCCGACCATCCGTCGATGCTGTGCGCCCTCGGCGTGCTACCGCAAACGCCGCTGATCGACCCCGCCACGATGCTCGCCACCGCGAAG
>JANOIK010001310.1:0-1526 GCA_031407585.1 Planctomycetota bacterium
TGTGGCTTGGAGAGGGAGGCCACTCGACTGGACATGTACGTCGCGTCGGACACCCGGCGGCGACGCTTTTCATGCGGGGGACAGTTACACTTTTTAGGAGTTTGAACATGAGAAGGTTTCTGGCAATTCTGAGCCTGTGCCTGCTCTCGGCGGCCTCGGCCGTCGCGCAGGATCCAGGCGACGATGGCGGCGGCCGAGGGGGCCGCGGCGGTCGTGGCGGCGGCGATGATGGCGGCGGCGCCGAGTTCGGCGAAGACAGCGAAGGCGGAGGCTTCGGTGGCCAAGGCGGCGGCGGTGGACGCGGCGGCTTCGGCGGTGAAGGCGGCGGACCGGGCGGAGGCGGCGGCTTCGGCGGACGAGGCGGCGGCGGCTTTGGCGGTCGCGGCGGACGCGGCGGCAACCTCCTCTTCTCCACGCTCGACGCCGACGGCGATCAAACCATCAGCACGGCCGAGCTGCGCAAGGCCGTGGCCGCGCTCAAGAAGCTCGATGCCGATGACGACGGAAACATCACCGCTCAAGAAGCGGGCGTCGGCGGCGGTCGCGGCGGACGCGGCGGCGATCCGGCTCAGATGGTCGAACAGTGGATGGAAAATGACGAAGACGGCGACGGCGAACTCTCCGAAGACGAGCTCCCCGGCTTCATGGCCCAGATGCTCGATAGCGCCGACGCTGACGGCAACGGCAAGCTCAGCCCTGAAGAGCTGACGCAAGCCGCCCAACGGTTTGGCGGCGGTCGCGGCGGACGCGGCGGCGGCGGCTTTGGTGGCGGCGGTCCCGGCGGAGGGTTTGGCGGCGGCTCGCCGGACGATTTCATCGGCCGACTCGACCGCAGCGGCGACGGCGTGCTGCAGCCCGATGAAGTTCCGCCCCAAATGATGGGCATGATGCGCGGCGCCGACGCTAACGGCGACGGCACGATCGACGCCAGCGAGCTGACTGAAGTCATGCAGCGAGGCTTCGGCGGCGGCGGCCGAGGCGGCTTCGGCGGTCCAGGCGGCGGTGGCTTTGGCGGCGGCGGAGGCCGCGGCGGTCGTGGCGGCGGCGACGCCGGCGGAGGTCGTCCCCCAGCCGACGACCAGCAATAACGGTCACGCTGCATGCGTGTCACCCAATGCTTGCAGCTTCGCGAAGAAGCGCAAGCAAACTCACCAACGACTCGGCGCCTCGCCCCAAGGGAGGCGCCGTTTTTTTGCGCGCTCCCCCTCCCTCGGAGGGAGGGGCTAGGGGAGGGGTTCCCGACGCTCACTCATCACGCCACGCACCATTTCACCGCCGCGCCCGAGGTCGAAACGCCGCGCGATGAATTGGCGCGAAGCCCACCGCCGGACTCCCCCCACTCGTCAACCAAACCAGCGAAGACTCTCCAAACGCCGCATCTCGCGCGTCGGCGCTCCCGCCCTGCTCTTCCTCACGCGCGCTCACCGCCAACACCAACTCCGCATCACCCCCCTGGCCAAACCGCGCCCGCCACACCGCGAGATCACTCGCATCCACATCCCCATCCCCCGTCGCATCGCCATCGA
>JANOIK010000014.1:0-3767 GCA_031407585.1 Planctomycetota bacterium
CGAGCCCGAGCGAGAACACGTCGGAGCGGTACGAGGGCCGGCCCATCGCCTGTTCGGGCGCCATGTAGCCGAGCGTCCCGGCGCCGCTGGCGCGGAGCGTTTTCTGCGCCACCTTCGCCACGCCGAAATCGGTGAGCCGCACGCGGTTGTTCTCGAACAGGATGAAATTATCCGGCTTGATGTCGCAATGGATAATCCGCTGGCTGTGAGCGTAGCTGACGGCCGACAGCATCTGCCCGGCGAAGTCGATGGCCGAGTCGAACGGCAGGCGGCGGTGCAGCCGCTCGTCGAGCGTCATCCGCCCCCAGGGGCTCACGATGACGAACAGCTCCTCGATGAACTGCGCGTTCTTCAACGGCAGAATGTTCGGGTGCTCCATCCTGGCGACCAGGCGGACCTCCTTGCGGAAGTCCTCCATCGCCGTGCCTGTGATGAGATGCGCGTGCGGAATCTTGAGGGCGACGCGAATGCCCTCGATCGTGTCGCGCGCCTGGTAGACGACCGAGAAGCCCCCTTCGCCGATCTTGCGCTCGATGAGGTACTTACCGAGCTTGGTTTTGGCGCGAAGGACTTTCATGCGGAAGCGTCAGAAGCAGCAAAAGATGTGGAGTCGTTCGGGAAGCAGCCCCCGGCGCAAGCCGGGGGTTTCACAGCGCGTTCGCAACACCCGCGCGAATCGGGCCAAAAGGTAGTATCATTCCCCCTGGAAAACCCTTCAACGCGGCCCTGCGCAGGCGCCCACAGAATCCTACTCCACGGGCGCTGGTCTGTAGCGACGGAAACGGTTGATGACGCCAGACCCGCCGAATCACGAGCCGACGCCGGGGACGATCCCCGAGCTTTTTACCGCGGCGGTCGCCCGGCGGGGGGAGGCGTCGGCGCTGGGGACTATCACGGGCGGCCGGCTTCAGTGGTTGTCCTGGCGGGAACTGGCCGATCAGGTGGCAGCCTGGCAGACCGTTTTTGCGGGTGAATTCGGCATGCGACGGGGCGATCGCGTCGCCCAGCTCAGCGCGAACTGCGGCGAGTGGATCGTGGCCGACCTCGCGATACAGGGTTTGGGCGCCGTGCATGTGCCGCTGCATGCGGCGCTGGCGCCGGAGCAGGCAGCTGCGCAGATTCGGCATAGTGGTGCGAGTGTGGTTGTGGTGCGCGAGGCGGCGATGGCCGAACGGCTGCGGCCGTTGGTGGATGGCGTGCAATTCGCGACGCATGGGGAGATGGTGGGGCGTGCGTCTGCGGCGGTTCGCGGACCGGCGATACCATCGCCGGCTTTATGCGGGGATGATCTCGCCACGATTCTCTACACGTCTGGCACAACCGGCGAGCCGCTGGGCGTGATGCTTTCGCAACGGAATCTTGTGACGAACGCCCACGGAATTGCCGCAGCGGTGAAAACCTCGGGCGACGAAACGCGGTTGGGCATCTTGCCGCTCTCGCACATCTACGCGCGGACATGCGATTTTTACAGTTGGCTTGTCCACGGGGCGAAGCTCGTGATTGCCGAGTCGCGCGAAACTGTGTTCCGTGATTTGCTCGAAGTGCGGCCGACGGCGATCAATGCGGTGCCGTACTTCTATCAGAAGGTGGTCGACCGCCTCCGGGTGGCTGGGGTCGAGTCTTCGAGCCCCCAGCGCGCACGCACTGGGGGCGGCGCGGACGCCGACCCCAGCCACCCGTTGGACGGCGCGGCATTGCGCGGGATTCTCGGCGGCGCCGTGAAACGCTGCTTCTGCGGCGGCGCCGGGCTGCCGCCGGAGACGGACCGGTTCTTCGCCGAGCGCGGCCTGCCGATCCTCTGCGGCTACGGGCTCACCGAGGCGGCGCCCGTCATCTCCGCGACATCGCCCGGCGGTTATCGCACCGGCACGGTCGGCCCGCCGCTGCCGGGCGTCGAGGTGCGGCTGGCCGACGATGGCGAGATCGAGTGCCGCGGACCGAACGTCATGCAGGGTTACTGGCAGAACGCCGAGGCCACGGCCCGCGTGCTACAGGACGGCTGGCTGCGCACCGGCGATTTGGGAGAATGGGACGCCGCGGGCCACCTGCGGATCGCCGGCCGCAAGAAGGAGCTGATCGTGCTGGCGACCGGCAAGAACGTGGCGCCGGCGCAGCTCGAGCAGCGGCTTAACGGCTCGCCGTGGATCGAGCAGGCGTGCGTCGTGGGCGACGGCCGCAAGTGCCTCGCGGCGCTCATCGTGCCGCAGGGCGACGCGCTGCGTCGCGAGATCAAACGCCGGCGGCTGCTCGTGTGGTCCCGCCGGCGGGCTCTCTCGCACCCAAAAATCCTGGCCCTGTACCGCGAGGAAATCAACCGCTGCCTGAGCGACCTGGCCGAGTTCGAACAAATCGCCGCGTTCACGCTCGTGGGTCGCGCCTTCTCGCTCGACCTCGGCGAAGTGACGCCCAAACTGAGCCTCCGCAGAGCTGTGATCAACGAGCGCTTCGCAATCGAAATTGACGCGATGTATCGGCGCAGCCTTACGAAACACTTCCGTCCCCCTCCCCCTGGAGGGGAGGGGCTAGGGGAGGGGGGATGAAGCGGGTACAAGCAATCCTGTAAGAGCTGGGAATCGTCGCAGGCCGGGTGCCAGCCTCTACCCCCTCCCCAACCCTCCCCTCAAGGGGGAGGGAGCCGGATGGAAGATGTAGTTTCACATGCCAACATTTCGTGCACTCTACACCGATTACCCCTGGGCCGATGCCGAGGTCGAGCGTTCGATGCTTGCCGAGGTCGACTGTGAACTCGTCATCTCGCCGGATAACAAGGAGCCGACGCTCGCGAAGTTGGCCCCGGGCGCGGACGTGATTCTCACCTGCTGGGCGCCGGTGAAGACGATGGTGATCGACGCCGCCGATCGCTGCCGGCACATCGCTCGTACGGGGATCGGGCTCGACAACATCGACGTGGCCCTGGCGACGAAGCGCGGCATTGTGGTCACCAACGTGCCCGACTACTGCACGCAGGAGGTCGCCGAGCACACGATCGCGCTCTTGTTCGCCCTGGGGCGGAAGTTGGGGCCGTATCACCTCGCAACGAAGGCCGGGCGGTACAGTTTAGTCGCGGAGCTGCCGCTGGAGCGGATCCACGGCAAGACGCTCGGCATCGTCGGCCTGGGGCAGATCGGCGTCCGTGTCGCGGAGCTGGCGGCGGCGATGGGGCTGCGCATCGTCGGCGTCAATCGCTCCGGCCGGCCCGTGCCCGGCGTCGAGCTGTGCAGCCTCGACGAGCTGCTCGCCCAAAGCGATTACGTGTCGCTGCACTGCCCGTTGAACTCTGAGACGCGCGGCCTGGTCAACCGCGACCGGCTCGCCCGCATGAAGCCGTCGGCGTTTCTCATCAACACCTCGCGCGGCGGCTTGGTCGAGCCGGCGGCGCTCGCCGAGGCGCTCGCCGCGGGCCGCATCGCGGGGGCCGCGCTCGACGTGCAGGACCCCGAGCCGCCGAATCTGGGGCAGCCGCCATGGAACGATCCGCGCGTGATCGTGACGCCCCACGCGGCGTTTTACTCGACCGAAGCGACGCACGAACTGCGCACACGCGTCGGCCGGCAGGTGGTCGCGTTCTTACGCGGCGAACGGCCGGAAAATGTGGTGAATCCGGAGGTTCTCTCCCGATAAATTCCTCCGGCTCCCTCCCCCTTGAGGGGAGGGCTGCAATGCCGTTCGGCACGGGTCTTGATCGGCGTCATGTGTCGTGCTGGCGTGGCTGGGTTGTGGGAGTGGGCGGCGTCTGGCTGGCATGGGACGGCCTCGCGTCGGGGGAG
>JANOIK010000033.1:0-1536 GCA_031407585.1 Planctomycetota bacterium
CGGCTGATGGGAATCGGAAACTGATTAGCCGGCACGCGCTAGCGTCCGGTTTCTTTGGAGCGGGGAAATCTGTTTCGAATGTTTAGCGTGGTGTGATTCGCGGAAACCGGGGGCTAGCGCCCGGCGGCTGATGGGGTTCGGAAACCGGGGGCTAGCGCCCTGCGGCTGATGGGGAGAGGGTCATTTTTAGGACGGCGGGGTTGGTGGGGGCTTCTGCGAACACTGATTTTACGGTGAGCGCGTCGGCTTCTTGCAACCACTCGAGCGGCGTGGCGCTGCCGAGGAGTTCCACGTTGGTAATTTTGGCGCCCGCGTCGAGTAGCTTCGACTCGCTTGCGAGCGACTTGATGTGCACGTCGCCCGCGGCGGGGGCCATGAGGATCGCGTAGAGCGTTTTGCCGTCCTTTGAGGTTGTGAAGCGCACGTCGCCCGCGGTGTAGTCGGCCACGTCTTTGATGCCGCCGTGGCCGCCTTGTTCTTGCGGGGCTTCGGTCGAGGGGCCTTCGCCGTAAATCTTCCACGGGCGGGTCGCGAAGATGCAAGCATGGTTCACGTTCATCCAGGCGGCGAGGTCGCCGAGGATCGCCAGTTCGAGCTCGTCGTGCGTGCCATCGGCGCGGACGGGGATGCTGAGCAGGAGGTTGCCGTTTTTGCTGACGATGTCGATGAGCATCTGCAGGACGGCGTGGGCGCTCTGGTACTTGCCCGCTTCGTAGCTGGGGGCTGAGTAGTGCCACTCGCCGATGCAGGTGTCGGTTTGCCACGGCTGGGGGAGAATGTCCGCGGCGCGGCCGCGCTCGATGTCGTAGACGAGGCACTTGCGTTGGTCTTCGTCGAGCCGTTTGGTGGCGAGGACGGCTTCGTTCGCTCCGCCGTGCGTGGCGATTGAGTGGTTGTAGAGGTGGGCGGCGATAGTGAGACTTGCTTCGCCATCTTCAGCGTAGTACGGCATCACGTGGTCGTCAAAATACAGGATGTCGGGGTTGTATTTGTTGATGGCGTCGAACACGCGGTTCGTGAATTTGCGTTTGTAGTTGGCGGAGTAGGGGGCGCCGAGGGGGTGGTTTTGGGCGTAGAGGTCCTGCGGATCGAGGCCCTCCCACCATTGGCCGGCGCCATCCTGGGCGGTGAGCTTCCCGTCGTAGGGGACGCCGGCGAGCGGGCCGTCGGGGTCGGCGCCTTGGGCCACTTCGAACCAGGTCCACGCGCGCGCGGCATGCATGCTCACGCCGAAGCGGAGGCCGGAGGCGCGGGCGGCGGCGGCCCACTCGGCGATCATGTCTCGCCGCGGGCCGATGAGCGTGGAGTTCCACGGCTGGTACTTCGAGTCCCAGAGATCGAAGTTGTCGTGGTGGTTCGCGAGGGCGACGAAGTACTGGGCGCCGGCGCGTTTGTAGAGTTTGATGAGTTCCTGCGGCTGCCAGCGCGGCGTCTTGAATGTGCGGACGACGTCCTTGTAGCCGCGCTTCGAGGGATGGCCGTAGCGGACGGTGTGGAAGTGGTAGATGTCCTTCGCCCACGCGGGGCGGCCGGTGG
>JANOIK010001040.1:0-1734 GCA_031407585.1 Planctomycetota bacterium
GCGGGCGTGCGAGCTCGACTCCCGGCTCGCGTGGCGAACCAATGTCGAGGGGCTGATCAATCTCGCGTCCATCCTCTGCGACCGTGACGTCCGGCTCGTCCACACGTCGATCGACCTGGTGTTTGCCGGTCGCGCGGGCGGCGGCTATTGCGAGACGGACGCCACCGATCCCGTGACCGTGTACGGCAAGACGATGGTCGCGGCCGAACAGGTGCTCGCCGATTGGCTCCCCGCGGCGTGCGTGCTGCGAATCTCGCTGCCGATGGGCGTCAGCTTCAACGGCCACGCCGGCGCCATCGACTGGATTCAATCGCGGTTCAAGAAATCGCGACCCGCCACGCTGTACTACGACGAGGTGCGCACGCCGACTTACACCGACTGTCTCAACCGCCTGTTCGAGCGACTGCTGGCCAGCGATCTGGCAGGCGTGTATCACGCCGGCGGGCCGCAACGGCTGTCGCTGTTCGAGATCGCGCAAATTGTCAACCGCGTCGGCGGCTACGGTCCCGCCCTGCTCCACGGCTGCAACCGCATCGAAGCCGGCCCCATCCCTCCCAGGGCGGGCGACGTCTCGCTTGCGTCTTCGCGACTCACCACGGCACTCGGCGCCCCACCCTTCACGCCGTGGCCCTACGACCCAGCCCTCATCCCCACCGATCGCGAGTGGCACGTCCGCCGCGATGGGTTCGCAGGTTCGCCGAACCTGCTGGCCGAGGTGCTCTACCGCAACCCGCTTCGCCGCGAAGCGGAGCAGCGCCGCGCCTAATCGCTGCGATTGCTAGCAAGTCGCTGCCCCGCGCCGCCGTCGATCCCACGCGAGCAGGCCGGCCACGGTTTTGGCGTCCTCGATCTCGCCCCGGTCGATCATCGCCAGCGCCTCGTCCCACGGCACGATGAGATTATCGATCTGCTCCCCGGCCTCGCGGGCCGGGTCGCCGGCGGTCAGTCCTTCGGCGACGAACACGTGCATCCGCTCGCACAGGATGCCCGGCGACATGAAAAACCCGGGCAGCTCGTGCCAGCGAGTTGCGGTAAACCCCGTCTCCTCGCGCAGCTCCCGCACCGCGCACTCACGCGGCGGCTCGGGCGGTTAGAGCGTGCCCGCGGGAAGCTCCACGAGGGTTTTTCCCACGGCCACCCGCTCGGTACGGATGAGGCAAACGCGATCGCCGTCGACCATCGGCACGATGACGACCGCGCCGGGGTGCAACACGACCTGCCGCGAGACGACGCTTCCGTCGGGCGTACGCTGCCCACGCTCCACGACTTGAAATCGGGAGGCGGCCAGCAGCACGCGGTCGTCGTCTTGGGTCGAGTTCATTGGGGGAATCGTAGGGCAGGGAAGGATAGGAAAATGGGTAAAATCGTCGTGCGACGGCGATGACGCCGAGCAATGTTTGCCTCTTTTCGGCGCCATTGATAGGATAGCGACTGCGGAGCGACTGCGTCTAACGGTTGCCATGCGGCGAACACGCACAGGCTTGCAGGCTCCGCGTGTGTTTGGTTTTCACCGCACGCCGCGGCGGAGGCTTGCGAGAGCCATCGGACTTTTTGGAAGAGGCGTCTGGACCCATGCCCGCGAGCGCAACAGGCAGTTGGAGTCTGCGGCTTGGACGCTGGCGAGGCGTCGAGCTTCGCGTCCATCTGCACTTGCCGCTCTTTGCGCTGCTGGTGGTCGCCATCGCGGCCGCGCCCAATACGCTGCCACAGTCCCTTTCCGCGCACCTGCCGCCG
>JANOIK010001043.1:0-2080 GCA_031407585.1 Planctomycetota bacterium
CGTGCCGCGTGCGACGCGCGGCCGCGGAAACAGTGCAACCGTGACGACCCGCCCCGCGCGTAGGCAAAACTGCTAAAATCCACCCGATGCACACGCCTGCCGACGACGCCGACATCCCCCTGCCCCTTTTGGTCACCGGCGTCGCCGGCGTCGCGGGGTACAACGCGCTCGAGTACTTCGCGCGGCGCTACCCGGGACAAGTCGTCGGCATTCGACAAGCGGATAACTGGCCGCTGAGCGCCCCGCACATCGTGGCGTGCGACGCCGAGAATCGCCGCGAGCTCGCCGCCCTGTTCGATCGTTGGCGGTTCCGCTCGGTGCTCGACTGCGCCGGGAACTGCGCGCTGCGGGCGTGCGAACTCGACTCGCGGCTCGCGTGGCGAACCAATGTCGAGGGGCTGATCAACCTCGCGTCGATCCTTTGCGACCGCGACGTCCGGCTGGTCCACACGTCGATCGATCTGGTATTTGCCGGCCGCGCGGGCGGCGGCTATTGCGAGACGGACGCCACGGACCCCGTGACGGTCTACGGCAAGACGATGGTCGCGGCCGAACAGGTTCTCGCCGACTGGCTCCCGGCGGCGTGCGTGCTGCGCATCTCCCTGCCGATGGGCGTCAGCTTCAACGGCCACGCCGGCGCCATCGACTGGATCCAATCGCGGTTCAAGAAATCGCGACCTGCCACGCTGTACTACGACGAAGTGCGCACGCCGACGTACACCGACTGTCTCAACTGCTTATTCGAGCGCCTGCTCGCCAGCGATCTCGCAGGCGTGTATCACGCCGGCGGGCCGCAGCGGCTCTCGCTGTTCGAGATCGCGCAGATCGTCAACCGAGTCGGCGGCTACGACCCCGCCCTGCTCCACGGCTGCAACCGCATCGAAGCCGGTCCCATCCCTCCGCGCGCGGGCGACGTCTCGCTGGAGTCTTCGCGACTCACCACCGCCCTCGGCGCCCTGCCTTTCACCCCGTGGCCCTACGACCCAGCCCTCGTCCCCACCGACCGCGAGTGGCACGTCCGCCGCGACGGAATTACAGGCTCGCCGAGCCTGCTTGCCGAGGTGCTCTACCGCAACCCGCTTCGCCGCGAAGCGGAGCAGAGGCGCGCCTAATCGCCGCGCTTGCTAGCAAGTCGCCGCCCCGCGCCGCCGTCGATCCCACGCGAGCAGGCCGGCCACGGTCTTGGCGTCTTCGATCTCGCCCCGGTCGATCATCGCCAGCGCCTCGTCCCACGGCACGATGAGGTTGTCGATTTGCTCCCCAGCCTCGCGGGCCGGATCGCCCGCGGTCAGTCCTTCGGCGACGAACACGTGCATCCGCTCGCACAGGATACCCGGCGACATGAAAAATCCCGGTAGCTCCTGCCATCGGGTTGCGGTAAGCCCCGTCTCCTCGCGCAACTCCCGCACCGCGCATTCGCGCGGCGGCTCGGGCGGTTCGAGCGTGCCCGCCGGAAGTTCCACGAGGGTTTTCCCCACGGCCACCCGCTCGTTGCGGATGAGGCACACGCGATCGCCGTCGACCATCGGCACAATCACGACGGCGCCGGGGTGGATCACGACCTGTCGCGAGAGGACGTGACCATCGGGCGTACGCTGCCCCCGCTCCACGACGCGAAATCGGGATGCGGCGAGCAGCACGCGGTCGTCGTCGTGGGCCGGGGTCATCGGGGGAATCGCAGGACAGGGAAGGATAGGAAAATGGGTAAAATCGTCGTGCGACGGCGATGGCGCCGAGCAATGTTTGCCTCTTTTCGGCGCCATTGATAGGATAGCGACTGCGGAGCGACTGCGTCTAACGGTTGCCATACGGCGATCGCGCACAGGCTAGCAGGCTCCGCGTGAGTTTGGTTTTTACCGCACGCCGCGGCGGAGGCTTGCGAGAGCCATCGGACTTTTTGGAAGAGGCGTCTGGACCCATGCCCGCGAGCGCAACAGGGAGTTGGAGTCTGCGGCTTGGACGCTGGCGAGGCGTCGAGCTTCGCGTCCATCTGCACTTGCCGCTCTTTGCGCTGCTGGTGGTCGCCATCGCGGCCGCGCCCAATACGCTGCCACAGTCCCTTTCCGCGCACCTGCCGCCG
>JANOIK010000071.1:0-1591 GCA_031407585.1 Planctomycetota bacterium
CGAAGAAGCCAAGCGCACACAAGATTACACGGTAAACGGCGGGGCGCGTTTCCTGCGTGGGACCAATGATGTTGCAGCGGTTGCCGGTGTCACCATTCCTATTGGCCGGTTCGACCGGAACCAAGGCGGCATCGACCGCGCACGCGCTGAGAAAAATCGTCTATCCTTTGCCGCAGAAGCAGCGCGTTTGGAAAAGCTGCGCAGGTTGGCTTCATTGCGGGCCGATGCTGAATCTGCACAAATCCGGGCCGATGCGCTGATGGAAGAGGTCTATCCACGCACTTACAAGACGCTGCAACAGGTCCGCGAAGGCTATAATCGCGGCGGGTTCACCTTCCGTGACATTCAGGATGCCGCCGATGCAATCCTCGAAGTGCAGGACCAGTGGCTTGAGGCCAACATTCAATATCGCGACCTGCAAACTGAAATCGACCGACTGACCGGGCGCTTTGACCCCGCACAGACTTTGGAGACCCAACCATGAAGTCCAATCTAATTTTGCAGGCGCTCACCGCGCTGCTGTTTATCGCCCCGCTTGCTGCCTGTGGCGGCGGTGCCGAAAGAACGACCGAAGAGGGCGGGAAAGCTGGTGAGCCTGAAAAGGGTCCGAACCGTGGACGGATGCTGCGTGACAGCAATTTTGCGGTCGAAATGACGATCTTCGAGGACGGCGTGCCGCCAGTATACCGGGTTTATCCGAGCCGCGACGGCAAACCAGTCGATCCCAAAACTGTAAACTTGTCGGTTACGTTAAAGCGGCTGGACGGCGAGATCAACAAATTCGCGTTCAAGCCCCAGCAAGACTATCTTCAAGGCGACGGTGTGGTGGTCGAACCGCACAGCTTCGATGTGGAGGTTGTCGCTGTCGAAAACGGCAAGCGCCATGTCTGGAAATTTGCCAACCCCGAAGGCCGTTCGAAAATCTCGGCTGCCGCTGCAAAAGACGGTGGTATCGAAATCGAAACTGTCGGTCCTGCAACGATTAGCGATATTCGCGAAGTCGAAGGCGTTGTGCAGCTCGCAACATCGGCTCGCTCGGAAATTCGCGCGCAGTTCCCGGGAAAGGTCATGCTCGTGACCAAAGCGGTTGGCGATTATGTCAAAAAGGGTCAGTTGCTTGCGCGGATCGAATCCAATGAATCGCTGCAAATTTATCCAGTCTACTCGCCGGTCAGCGGTGTTGTCGCGGAACGCAATGCCAATGTCGGCAATGTCGCCATCGACCAGCCTATCTATGTCATCACCGACCCCGGCCAGACGACGGTCGTGTTCAACATTTTTCCGCGCGATCTCGGTACAATCAGGCCGGGGCAAAAGATCGACATCGAAACGCTGGACGGGCAGCCTATCGCGGCGAGCGTGCTTGGCGGCTATTTGCCCGAAGGCAACGCAGCGGCAGGAACGGCCTTGGTTCGCGCCAGCCTTCCTAACCGCGATGGTCGCTGGCGTCCCGGCATGGCGCTTCACGGGCGGGTGACGGTCAATGCTGTCAGCGTCCCGCTCGCCGTGCGCACCGAGGCCTTGCAGCGGTTCAGAGACTTCACCGTCGTGTTCGCCAATTTCGGCGAGGATTATGAAGTTCGGATGCTCG
>JANOIK010000133.1:0-4056 GCA_031407585.1 Planctomycetota bacterium
GGATGGAAACGAAACCGAGCGCGTGGTAACTTCCTGCATGGTGGCGTTCCTGTGGGGAGAATTGGGTCGTAGACAACCAAATTCAAACCCATGAACGCCGCCTTCTTCAACTACTACGTCCACAACTTTCGGTTATATCTCCGGAAAGCGTACTAATCTGTGGAATGTACGGAATCGGAGGACCCCGAATTCCGCGGGGTTTTCAACAACGCTGCGTATCTCGAAATCAGGTGCCGAGAAATCGGTTGGGGGTTCGAGTCTCCTGCCCTCCGCTAAGAAATCCCTTGTGAGCAGGGGAGTTAGGTGCGTTTCGGCTTGTGACAGGTTTTGCCCCGTTTAGACCCCTAAAGACGCCGCGCTTTTGCGCCCGTTGCGCGCAGTCAGACGGCCCGGGGAAGGGCAGCCGCGAGCTTGGCGGTCTGAAGGTGACCTATTTCGCCACGCGGTCAACGCGCTAAATCCGGGCGGCGAAGTGCTCGCCATTCACTGGCGATACGGCGAGACGCCGCGTGGGCCGAATCTCGACATTCGCCCCCGGCCGGAACAAGTAGTCGAGTGGGCAATTGAGGCCGGGTTGAAACCCGGCGACGTAATTGACCTGCCACCGTGGCATTACGGGCTGCAATTGACACTTTGATTCAGGGTGTCTGGGATCGTTCCGACCTTTCCGATGCGTTCCTGGGAGCCCCATTGACAGTCCGAAATTTCCCGTTATCCTCTTCTTCTTGAGACTGAGACTCACTATCCTATCATGGGGCGGGAAAATGCGTCGGCGAGATGCCTTCACTTTGGTGGAATTGCTTGTGGTTATCGCCATCATCGGCGTACTGATCGCTCTATTGCTGCCTGCAATACAGGCGGCCCGTGAGGCGGCACGCCGCAGTCAGTGCCTCAATAATCTGAAACAGATAGGATTAGCCACCCAGAATTATCACGACACTTATAAGCAGCTTCCCCCTAATCTGGATTCGCAACCGACTACGCCATTTGATAGTTGGAGTATCCAAGCCCGGCTGTTGCCTTTCCTAGAACAAGGCAACATCTACAGGGGCATTAATTTTGCCGTCACTTACAAAGACGCGAGCCAAGTCGTTAACGGGCAACAGATCACGTCCCTGCCCGTCTCGGTGTATCGATGCCCCTCCGAGATCAACACCAATCAACGAATTGACGGGAACACTATTTGGTCGCCCATCAACTACGCCGCGAATCTCGGGACGTGGCTGGTTTATGACCCGACGACGAGAGCGGGAGGGGATGGGGCCTTCGCGGCAAATGGAAGCTATGGGTTCGACGGCGTGACGGACGGCACTAGCCAGACTACGTGCTTCACGGAGGTAAAAACTTACCAACCGTATTTTCGTGAGAGTGGAACGCCGAACGACGCGAACTCGCCAATTCCAGCGGACGCGATGACGGTCGTCGGCTACGGCGGGAGCTTTAAGCCGGAAAGCGGACACACGGAATGGACCGACGCACGTTCTCACCAGACGGGCGTCACGGCAGTATTCACGCCAAACACTGTCGTTACCTACGCAGGTGACGACGGGGCATACGATGTCGATTTTACCAGTGCGAGAGAAGGTCAGAGCGCTACGAATAGGACCTACGCCGCTGTTACCGCCCGCAGCCACCATCCTGGTATTGTGAACGCGGGGCTTTTAGATGGCTCGGTACGGACTTTCAATGATGATATTGCACCGCAGATTTGGCGTAGCCTCGCAACCCGTTCTGGCGACGAAGTTGTACGCGAGTTCTAGGCGGGACAAGTCGTCCGCAATCATGCGGGGACGGCCGCGAGCTTTTGCGCAGGTGGTGCGCAGGTTGGTACTCCCCGGCGTTTACGGCATATTCTCGCAGACTCGAAATCAGGTGCCGAGAAATCGGTTGGGGGTTCGAGTCCCCTGCCCTCCGCTTTGATCACGAAAGGGCGGCCGCGTCCCGTCATGAAGTGCGGCTGCGCCGCCGTCCGACTGCGGCATGAAGCCGCGACGACGCTCCGACGGCAAGCGCCGCGACGATGAATTCGCCAAGCCTTTCGAATTGGAGCGGTAGCACTAGCCGCGGGCCGATGGCAAGTTTACGATCGTCGCTCGGTTTATTCGGCAGGTGAAAACCCGAGTGACATTGCTAACCATAGATGGCAAGGCAGTCAGCATCGAATTTGGCAAGCTCTGCTCGTCCGACAAGCTGTGCTGCGTCATGAGACGAGCGAGAGTGTAAATACCTCGCCGATACGCCGAACTTCAGGACAGCGTCGTTCCGCATCAGCACGCGCCCCAACTTCGCTTCTCGTGACTATACGCCGCCGTGCTGCACGCGAGCGATACGCCGGCCGACGTTCGACACGTCGGTTGGGCCGCGGAACTGCAGCATCTGAGCCGCGTTCCTGGTGGATCCCGTAGCGAACCGCGTGTGAGCGGATATATTCCACCGTATGCGTGTGTCCCGCCGCGTCAACTCGACTCGCCTCGCGGTAGGTGCGTGTGGCCATGCTGCCGTTGGCATAACACGGGCTAATCAGTCGATGCGATGCCGGTGAAGAATGAGCATGTATGACTCCAAGCCCCTTGAGCGGCTGATGCAGCTCCGAGCTGGCGGCCGCATTACCTCCCTGGAATTCGAGAGCCAGGTGTGGGCCTGCGTGCGTCCCGAGTTTGAAGTCGAAGTGCTGGAGGCCTTGGAAGCGCATCCGAGCGCCGAGGTGCGAGAGTCCGCCCCACACTTCACGAACATGCTGCGGAACATGCATTTGAGTCTGGATTTGCCAGCGATTCAACAGACGTCTCCGTTGCAGCAAGGCGTTCGGATGAGGCTATTCGGCGGGTACTCCTGGCACGCCGACCAGGGCTGTCCGCCGTGGCTGCAAGGCCGCGAATACTGGGTGGCCAGGTTTGCCGAGTTCGTGCCCGTGGGCGCGGGCAAGATCCCGGCGGCATTTGTCCAACTTGAGGAAGAGATCGATGCGGGCCAGGGCCCCCGACGATGCGCCCTGTTGCGCAGCGGGCCCAGCAACCTGTCGCCGGCTTGGATGGAGAGCGAGGGGACTGCAGTGGTTCACCTTGTCGAGAAGCTGCCCGTCAATATGCGCGCGTTCTATGCTGACGATCCATGGCCGCACCCTAAGGCCCTCGAAACCCATGCATCCTATCGCGTGGTGGGCGAAGGAGATGCCGAGCGCGCGCCGATGTAGCTACTGCCCGTGCGCGAGGCCATTGTGGCGGTGTTTCGGATGTAGGACTTTTCGCAGTGGATGGGACCGCCTAACAACGAGTAACACCGCGCCTGCCCAATAGAGGCCAATCCCGGCGGGCTCTGGCGCGGCCACTCCATTGACACTCTCGTCGAGAGTCACTCCCAGATTCCGCTGCCACGCGAGCAAGTCGTCGCCGCTTAGGTCGACGCCGAATCGAGTTCTCCAGCCGAGCGAACCGTTCAGGTCGAGTTCGGAAACGACGCCGTCGGCGTTGAAATCCCCGGCAATGCGTGAAGCAACTGCGGCGTAGCCGATGCCGTCGAACCAGACTTGCTGACCCGCGGCGCCGATGCCGTCGTCAATGAAGACGTCGACGTCGCCGCCCTCGCCCACGACTTTCCGGCCCAAGTAAGCGCGATAGAGCGCCGCGTTCCCCGAGTTAACGTTAACAGGCGTGCGAAACTGCTCGGCAAGCGCTTGCTGAGACGATCGGATGCGGTAGAGCATCAATTTGTCATCAGAAAGGCCGGCGCTAAACTGCCAGTCCGACGAGGGATTGGCCCAGAAGAATGCAAAGACCTCGTACACGCCTGCCTGGAGGTCGGACGCGGTGGTTTTGATGAGCGGCGCATTCTCGGCGCCGCTCTCGTCCGCCGCGAAGACGCCCCCGTTTCCCACGCCGGTGCGAAGATGCCAACTTCCGTCGGCCGCGCCGGGTGCGCCCAACCTGATTCATCACAGCGACCGCGGCGGACAGTACGCCGGCGGCGCCTATCGCGCCGTGCTTCGTCGCGCCGCCATGCGGCAGAGCATGAGCCGCGCCGATGAATGCACCGACAACGCCTTCATGGAATCCTGCT
>JANOIK010000141.1:0-2561 GCA_031407585.1 Planctomycetota bacterium
CGAAATCCTCGCCGTGCTCAAGCACGCTTCGGAGCATGAAAAGTACGGCGCCACATTCCACGCGATCTTCTGGGTCGCGACGATCACGGCGTTCCTCACCGCGTTCTACACGTTCCGCGCGTACTTCCTCACGTTCTGGGGCAAAGAGTTCCTCCCGGCCGAGGCGGGTCACCATCCGCACGACGCCCCGCCGGTGATGGCCTGGCCGTTGCGGATTCTCGCGGTCGCGGCCGTCGGCATCGGCGCCGTCGCCGGCGGCACGCATGCCTTTGCCCACTACATCGGCCACGCCCCGGGCCTGCCGGTGGTCGAGGGCGAGCACCACTTCGACCTCGCGCTGATGATCACCAGCTCGCTGGTCGCCATCGCGGGCGTCGCGCTCGCGTGGAACGTCTACGGCCGCGGCAAACGCCCCGTCGCGCCGCCCACGGGTTGGCTCCAGCCGATCTACCAACTTTCGCTCAACAAGTTCTATCTCGACGAGCTGTTCTACGCCGTGCTGGTGGCGCCCTTCCGCTGGCTGTCGCACGCCGCGGTGTGGTTCGACAACAACGTGATCGACCGCACGGTCGACCTCGTAGGCGCCCTGCCCCGCCTGCTCAGCATCGCTCCGCGCCGCCTGCACGAAGGCGTCGTCCCGTCCTACGCCCTCATGATGTGGGCCGGCCTGCTGCTTTGCGTCCTCGCCATCACATCGTTCGTTTGGTAGCAGTCGTAACTATCCCTGTCCCCTCCGATCCTACTCTTACTCCTAATCTTAATCTTACTCGAATTGTCCCTCTGAACTCTGAACCAAACGCTACGCCGCGCTCCGCTCCGAAGACTCCGCGTCGCGGCTAAACAAACAATTGCTCCCGTCCCTTCCGATCCTACTCCTACTCATAATCTTACTCCTACTCGAATTGGTCCCCTCCGCCCCATGCCTCCCTTTCCCATCCTCCTGGCCATCGCCCTGGTGCTGATCCCCGTAGCGGCCGCGTGCCTGCTGCTGGTCTTCGGCGGCGCCGCGCGCTCCGGCCTGCCGCGGGGCGTAGCGCTCGTCAGCACATTGATCTCGCTGATCGTCGCCGGCGTCCTGGCCAACGACTACTACCACGAGGTGACGCTTAACCCCGACCCGTCATTCGCCGCCGAGCGCGCGGCGGGCTCGCCGATTACGCCCGGCGTCGAATACAGCCGCCCCTGGCTGAAGTTCAACACTCGTGGCGCCGACGGATTTGAGCAGAACATCGAGGTCGACGTCCGCCTCGGCCTCGACGGCGTGAGCGTCGCCCTGATGGTGCTCACCGCCCTGCTCTCGATGTCCTGCGTGCTCATCTCCTGGAGCGCCATCCGCGAGCGCGAGGCCGAGTTCTACGTCGCCCTGCTCTTCCTCCAGGCCGGCCTGTTTGGCGTGTTCTGTGCGTTCGATCTCGTGCTGTTCTACGTGTTCTTCGAGTTCACGCTCATTCCGCTGTTCTTTCTCATCGCCATGTGGGGCGGCCCGCAGCGGCGGCTCGCATCGATCAAATTCTTCCTCTACACGCTCGCCGGCAGCCTCATCACGCTCTCGGGCGTCGTGTGGCTGGTGAGCATGGCGGCCGCGGCGGGGCTCGAAACGCCGACCTCGCTGCCCGACCTCGCCGCCTGGCTGCGCGACAGCCCGCTACCCGCCGCCACGCAAACCACGCTGTTCCTCATGCTCGCCGCGGGGTTCCTCATCAAGGTGCCCGTGTTTCCGTTCCACACGTGGTTGCCGCTGGCCCACGTCGAGGCGCCGACCGCCGGCAGCGTGCTGCTCGCCGGCGTGCTGCTGAAGCTCGGCAGCTACGGCTTCCTCCGCATCTGCATGCCGCTCGTTCCCGCCGCGTGCGCCGGCATCGGCGTGCCGCTCATCGCCACGCTGTCGATCATCGGCATCGTATACGGCTCGATGTGCGCCCTGGTGCAGAGGGACGTGAAGAAGCTGGTCGCGTACAGCAGCGTCGCCCACATGGGCTTCTGCATGTTGGGCCTGTTCGCGCTGAACTCCGAAGGCATTGCCGGCGGCGTCCTGCAGATGGTCAACCACGGCCTCTCCACCGGCGGATTGTTCCTGCTCGTGGGCATGATTTACGACCGCTACCACACGCGCATGCTCGACGATCTCGGCGGACTCGCCGCGCGGCTGCCGTACATCGCGTGCTTCCTGGTATTCATCTCGATGGCCAGCATCGGCCTGCCGGGCCTCAACGGCTTCGTCGGCGAGGTGCTCGCCCTGGCTGGCATGTACAAGGCCCACCCGCTTTACGCGGTGCTCGGCGCCGCGGGCGTCGTGCTCGGCGCGTGGTACCTGCTCACGATGCTGCAGCACCTGCTGTTCGGCCCGCTGAAAGAACCAATCGTCGACGCCCGTCACGCGCACCACGCGCACCCGCCGATCGGCGACATGAACCTCCGCGAGCTGCTCGCCATCGCCCCCGTCGCCGCCGCGTGCCTACTCATCGGCGTCCACCCGCAGCCGCTGGTGGAAAGCATGCGCCCCGAAATCGAAGCCCTCGCGAAGTTGTATGACTCCGAGCAAACCAGCGCCGTAGCATCGG
>JANOIK010000159.1:0-4957 GCA_031407585.1 Planctomycetota bacterium
GCGCTCGCCGATGCAAGTCGATCCGAAAGACGTCGGCCACAAAGCCGACTGGGGCGACCTGCCGCCGCGTGAACGCGAGCAGGCGCTCCAGCAGATCGGCCGAGATTTCCCCGCCCACTACCGCGATCTCATCGAGCAGTACTTCAGAGAATTGGCCGCCGAGCCCGCCTCGCCGGATGAATAACCACCCTGCCCTGCCGCGCATGATTCAACCCGCCTTCGCCCTGCTGCTCGCCGCCGCCGTTGCCGTCGTCTCGGACGCACGCGCCGTCGAACTCCAATTGCTCGACGGCACGACCGTCGCCGGCCGCGTCACGGCGTGGGATTCTCAAGGCGTGACGGTCGACGGCGCGGCGGGTTCGCGCACCGTCGCGAACGACGCGATCCTGGGAATGAACAGTCCGCCGACCGTCATCGATCTCGCCGCCCAGACGACGATGATCGAGCTGGTTGACGGGTCGCGATTCCCCATTGAGGGATTTACCTGCAATGACCGCGTCGCCGAGGTGAGGTCGCGTACCGGCGACCTGTCGATCTCTACAGACACGATCGTGCGCGTCGTCCTGCAGCCGCCCACGGACGCGGCGACGGCCATGTGGGGTAAACTCGAAGTTAGCGAGCCGACGGGCGACGCGCTGCTTGTGCTCAAACGCGAGGGCGCCGTCGACTACCTGACCGGCGTCGTCGGCGACGTCACCGAGGATGAGGTCACCTTCGATTGGGACGGCCAGAAGGTGCCGATCAAGCGTACGAAAGTCGCCGGCATCGCGTTCTACCACGCGAACGAGCAACGGCTTCCCGCGGCCGTGTGCGAGCTGTCGCTCTTCGGCGGCGCGAAGATCCCCGTGCGAAAGATTTCGCTCGACGGCGACATGCTGCGCGTCGAAACGCCCGTAGGCGTAAAACTGGATGTGAAATTGGAAGTGCTAGAGCACGCCGACTTCTCCGCAGGCAAGCTCGTTTACCTGAGCAACCTGAAGCCCGAGAACGTGCGCTGGACGCCGCGCGTCGCGCTCCCTGGCGCCGCCGCGCTCATCGCCAGCTACGGCGCCCCGCGAAACGACGCGTCCTACTCCGGCTCGGCGCTCACACTCGCCTGGCCGGACGACTCGCTCGCCGCCGGCCGCGAGGTGCGCACCTACGCCAAGGGCCTCGCGCTGCGCAGCCGCACCGAAGCAACCTACCGCCTGCCGCCGGGCATGAAGCGGTTCACCGCCACCGCTGGCATCGACCCCGCGACGACCGATCAAGGGCATGTCGTGCTGGAAATCCGGGCAGACAACCGCGTGCTCTGGCAGGGCGAAATCGACGGCCAACAGCCGCCGGTGGAGCTCGACCTGAAACTCGGCGCGGCGCGCCGCTTGCAGTTTGTCATCGACTACGGCCGAAACCTAGACTATGGCGACCGCTTGCACCTGGTCGACGCGCGGGTGACGCAATGAGGCGACTATCCCCCATCCTCGGCATGGCGCTAATTCTCGGCGCCGGGCTCGCGCCCGCGGTCGCGGCCCCGCAGCCGGACGCCGCCGTCCTCGACGCCCAACGCGACCGCGCCGATGCCATCGCCCGCGCGAGCGCCGCCACCGTCTGCGTATTCGACGCCGCTGGCGAAGGGGGAGGCTCCGGCGTCCTCATCTCCGTTGACGGCTTCGCCCTCACCAACTTCCACGTTGTCGCCCCCTGCGGCGCCGCGATGAAGTGCGGACTCAACGACGGCAAAATCTACGACGCGGTTGTCGTCGGCATCGACCCCGTCGGCGACGTCGCACTCATCCAGCTCCTCGGCCGCGACGATTTTCCCACCGCCGAAATCGGCGACAGCGACCTGCTGCGGGTGGGCGACTGGTGTTTCGCCGCGGGCAATCCGTTTCTCCTCGCCGACGACTTCACGCCCTCCATCTCCTATGGCCTGCTCTCGGGCGTGCACCGCTATCAGTTCCCCGCCGGCACGCTGCTGGAGTACACCGACTGCCTGCAGACCGACGCCGCGATCAACCCCGGAAATTCCGGCGGCCCGCTGTTCGACGCCGCCGGCCGGCTCATCGGCATCAACGGGCGCGCGTCGTTCGAGAAGCGCGGCCGCGTGAACGTGGGCGTCGGCTACGCCATCTCGATCAACCAGGCGATGCGGTTCCTCAGCCATCTCAAGAGCGGTCGCATCGTGGATCACGCGTCGCTCGGCGCCATCGTGTCGACGGACGACGGCCGCGTGGTGGTCGACGACATCCTCGAAACGAGCGACGTCTACCGCCGCGGCTTGCGCTACGGCGACAGCGTGGTGCGATTCGCTGGCCGGGACATCGGCACGGCCAACGCGCTGAAGAACATCCTCGGCGTGTTCCCCCGCGGGTGGCGCGTGCCGCTGGCGTATCGCCGCGACGGGCAGAGCTTTGAGACGGATGTGCGCCTGCCGGGACTGCACGACGAGTCGGAACTCGTGAAGCTGGTGCAGGCCGAGGAGGCCGAGCCCTCACGCCCCGACGGCGAACCCGAAGAGCAACCCGACAAACCGGCGCCGGGCGACGCGCCGTCGCCCAACGGCGAGCCCAAGCCGCGCGGACCACGGCTCCTCGATGCGCTCAAAGGCAAACCCAAGCTTCCCGCCGCGGTGGCGAAGCGCTTCGTCGAACGCCGCGGGTACGCCAACTATTGGTACAATGAGCAAGCACAGGAGCGCCTCTGGACGCGCTATCTCGAGACGAGCGCCATCCCTGGCGTCGGCTACGAGTGGCGCCTCGCTGGCACGGTCGAAACGGGCGAGCCCTTTGCCCTCGACCTCACGCTCGACCAGGCCGAAATCCGCCTGCCACGCGGACGCTCTGGCGCCATTTTCACGGGCGATCTCGCGACACAACTCAGCCCGCCGCAGTCCGGCGGCCTGCTGCTGGCCGTGCATGCCTGGCAGCGGCTCGTCGACAAGGGCTTGCGCCGCTTCGGCGAGGTCTCCTACTTCGGCCGCCTGCCGCACGGCCCGAACGACACGGTCGAGGATTGTCTCGTCGCGCTCTACGAAGGCATGGAAGTGCGCTTCTTCTTCGGCGACGCCACGGGCGACCTTACGGGCATCGAGCTCTTCTCAGCCGACGACGCCGACCCGTGCGAGATCGAGTTCTCGCAGTTCGCGGAGGTCGAGGGCCGTCGCTTGCCGCACCGTTGGTGGATTCGCTCGGGCGACGCCGTGTTCGCGGAGCTGGTCGTGGAAAGCTGGCAGATCGACGCCGACAACGGAGCCGCCGCGAGCACGCTACGAATCCTCGGTCCTCAGGACGGCGGGGACTGACGCATGGCAAATTTCGTCACCGCGAAGACCCCTGTCTCCCTGAAGTCCCCCGAGGGGGCCGCTTTAAGTTCCGCGCGCAAGGGTGCCATGGCCACTGCTCTGAGTGGCCATGCCCGCGAATCGCGTCCGCATGCCCACGCCGGGCCGTGGGCATGGCACACTGCCATATTTACTGCCGCGATAATCGTGTCGATGTTCGCACTCGCGCGCACGATCCACGCCGCCCCACTGCACGACACCATCCGCGAGGCCCAGCGCAAAGTTGTAAAAATCTACGGCGCGGGCGGCATCCGCGGGCTCGAAGCTTACCAAACCGGCATCCTCATTTCGCCCGAGGGGCACATCCTCACCGCCCTCAGCTATGTGCTCGACTCCGACGAGCTGACCGTTGTGCTCGACGATGGCCGCCGCTTCACCGCCGAGCAGCTTGGCTTCGACCAAGTGGCGGAACTCGCCGTGCTGAAGCTGCCGCTCGCCGAGGACGAGACGCTCCCCGCGTTCGATCTGGCCGAGGCGGCCCAAGCCCAAGTCGGCGACCGCATCCTCGCACTCAGCAATTTGTACAACATCGCCGAGGGCGACGACCCGGTGAGCGTGCTCCAGGGCGTCGTCACCGCGATCGCACCGCTGGAAGCGCGCCGCGGCGGATTTGCAACCAACTACCACGGCCGCGTCTACATTCTGGACGCGGCGGCGAACAACCCCGGCGCTGCCGGCGGCGCGTTGGTCGATTGGCAAGGCCGCCTCGTCGGCGTGCTGGGCAAGGAGCTCAAAAGCCGCGCGACCGGCGCCTGGCTGCATTACGCGCTGCCGATCGACGAAATCGCCGCGACGGTCGCGCGCCTGCGCGAGGGGCAAGACGTCGACGCCCCCAACGACGCCCCGCCGCCAAGCGAATCGCTGACGCTCGCCGAGTTGGGCCTCGTGCTGGTGCCCAACGTGCTGCCGCGCACGCCCCCATTCATCGACACGGTGTTCCCCGACTCCCCCGCCGCCCACGCCGGCCTGCGACCCGACGACCTCATCGTCTTCGTCGCGGGCGACCCCACGGCCTCGTGCAACGCCGTGACCGAGATCATTGCCCGCCAAGAACGCTTCGACGAGCTGGCCGTCTCCGTCCTCCGCGACGGCAAACTCATCGAAGTCTCGCTCCTCGCCGATGAACGGGCGGAGGTCGACGATGAGTGACGGATTTCTCGCAAAGGCGCTAAGGCGCAAAGAAGGAACGCAAAGGACGGAGAATAATTCCATTCTGCCCTTTGCGTTTCCGACCTTTGCGCCTTTGCGCCTTTGCGCGTATCCGATTCAGACGCTCGCCATCGTGATAGCGCTCGCGTTGAGTGGGCGCGTATCAAGAGCCGAAGACATCGCCCAGCTCGAGCAGCAGGCGTTTGACGGGGCGGTCGAGGCGGTCGCCGATTGCGTCGTGCAGATTCGCGCTATCGGCGGGCTTGATCAGCTCGACGGCGAGGCGCTTACTAAGGGGCCGACCACCGGCCTGATTCTCACGGACGATGGCTACATCGTCTCGAGCGCGTTCAACTTCGCGCAACAGCCGGCGTCGATCCTCGTGCGGCTCCCGAGCGGCGATTCGCGCCCGGCGACGCTCGTCGGCCGCGACTCGAACCGCATGCTCGTGTTGCTCAAGGTCGAAGTCGACGAGCCGCTGCCCACGCC
>JANOIK010000162.1:0-1679 GCA_031407585.1 Planctomycetota bacterium
TCGATCGCACTCGCGGCGAGCGTCAGCGTCATTCGTCGCCGCAAACTCGCGGCGTCGATGGCTTAGACCTCGCCGACATCCGTTGAAACCTTTTCGCTAAACACCAACTCTAAGGAATCGTCTCATGACCACGCACCGCACCCTCACAACGCTGAAAGCCCTCTTGGCTTGCACGCTTGTGACCGCCTGGCTCGCCGCCGACGCGGCCGCCGATCCGTTGCCCCTTCGCGACAAGCTCAAGTTCTCCCAGAAACCGATGGACCAAACGCAAGTCGTTGGCCAGGTCTACTGGGGCCACGACGAGATCAGCACGGCGTACGGATTTACCGGCGCCCAGCCGCAGTCGTATCGCGGCGACTTCATCGCCGACGATTTCGCCGACACGCTCTCGTCGCCCGTCGTTCACGTAAAATGGTGGGGCTCCTATTTAGGAAACTCTGAACAGTACGGCAACGTCAAGAAGTTTTTGATCGCCTTTGAACAGGACGTGCCGACGCCGAATGGTCTGGGCTACAGCTACCCCGACCCCTTCGGACCGATCCACAGCCAGATCGTGACCGTCGGCACCCTGAACCCGCAATCGGGCACGTTCACCGAAACGTTCAAGAGCAATGGCGGCCCGCCGCTGCTCGAGCACCTCTATGAGTACAACGCCGAACTGAAGGTTCCGTTCCCGCAACTCAAGGACACGGTGTACTGGTTGAAGATTGTGGCCCTGGTCGACATCCCGACCGGCGTCAATCCGAACGATCCGATGGCTCAGATTCCTCGCTGGGGTTGGCACAATCGCGACTACACGCAGCAGAACCTCACCGCCTCGCCGAATGTCTCGCCCGGCGAGAATCTGCAAGGCACGGCTGCGAGCGGACCGATCTGGCACTTTCAGGACGACGCGGTCGCCGGCTTTTTGGACGTCAATACGTTCGTCAACACCGCTGGCGTTGAAGTGGTCCAAAACGTGAACCAGCATCTGCTGACGTTCCAGCCCGAGAACTACGTCGACAACTGGGACGGCCCCCCGGGAATCGATCAGTTCTCCAAGGACCTTGCGTTCGAGCTCTACACGACGGTGCCCGAGCCCACGAGCTTCGGCCTGATGGGCGTGGCGCTGGCCGGCGTGGCGCTTCGCCGCCGCCGAGCCAGCGCTAGCTGAACGAGAAACGATGGCCGTCCCGGGGATCGCGCCCCGGACGGCTCGGACGCAACACTCGCCGTTCGCACTTATCTCTCACTCTCACAAACTAATCGCACGACAAGGAAAGACTCATGAACGCCTCCTTCAAAAATCGGACGCTCGGACTGGCTCTGCTCACCTCCCTCGCATTCCTCGCCGCGAAGGCGCAGGCCGACCCGCTGACCGGTCGCGATCTGCTGAAGTTCTCGCAGCGACCCATGATCAACACGACGATCCTCGACACCACGGGCGCCCCGACGGTTTACGGCGGCCACGATGAACTGAGCACGGCCTATGGCTTCTCGAATGCCGCACAGCCGCCGCAGAACTACTCCGGCACGTTTATGGCGGACGATTTTGCCGACAAGCTGTCGAGCCCCATCGTGCACGTGAAATTCTGGGGGTCGTACCACAACGACTTCATCGACCCCAACATGCAGGTGAACAAGTTTTTGATCTCCTTTGAGACCGACATTCCGGCCGGCCCCGCGCCAAGCTTCAGCCG
>JANOIK010000217.1:0-4321 GCA_031407585.1 Planctomycetota bacterium
CCCACCGGCGAGGTTCGGCTGTTGGAGGAACAACCTGCTCTCGTGGCGCCCGAAGTCGAAGTGGCGCCAGTTCCGATGGTCAGCGACGCCCCTCGGCCGTTGCCGGCGCGCGATCCGAGCGTCGACGTCGTCGATGTGCGCTCGCCGCAGGAGGCCCGGCGGCTGCTTCGCCACTATCGGCAGTTGTCCAACATCGATTTGTCGCAGCAGCTCGCCGCCGCGAGTGAGTTCGACGCCCGCGCGATCCAGCAGGTCCTTCGCGAACGCAAGTTGCCGACGGTTGCGGGCCCAATCGCACCGCGTGCGTTGCAGGCGAGCGACAGCGTCGAGCGCCAGATCCTCGAGCAAGTCAGCAAACTCACTCCGGCCCGCGGGCGCCAGTTGTTGCGATCGCTCGCAACCGACGCGACAGAAGATGCCGAGGTCCGCTTACAGGCGCTCGCGCTCCTGGCCACCAGCGGCGACCCGATGCTGCCGCAGATCGCGAGGCAGCGAGCGATGGAAGACGCCGACCCCCGCGTCGCGGAGCTCGCGACGAGGATCATGCGGGAGGGAGTTAGGGAGTGAGTGGTGAGTGGTAGGGAATTAAAGCGTTGCTAGGGTTCCAAACCACTCACCACTCACCACTCACCACTCACCACTCACCACTCACTCCCCTACTCCCATCCTCACTTCACCACTGTCTCTTCCAGCGTCGTCACTCGGCTCGCGGTGACATGGGCGCGGCGGTACTCGGGAATGAACCCGCGTGATCCGCGGACGCCGATGCGCTGGCCGACGTACGACTGCAGGTTCACGTCCGGCGAGGCGGTGACGAACGTCACGACGTCGCCGTGGTCGTCGATGAGCGCGAACTGCGGTGCGTTCTGCCGCCGCGAGATGACCGGCTTCAGCGTGCCGACCGCGTCGTACAAAGCCTCAGTCGCCCGCGGCGCGGCGCCCGGCGTGGGGGTGATTCCATTGTCCGCGGCGCCCAGATCGCTGCGCACACGAGCGAGAACCTCGCTGTCGTTCGTCGCGGCGCCGCTGGCAAGTCGTGCCGCGCCCGGCTGGTTGCGATAGCGCTGCTGTACGGTCTCGAACGTCGCGATCCGGTCGAGCAAGTCGCGAAGCTGATCGCGACACTCGGGCGATTGCTCCTGAGCGAGCAGCGCGGCCGCTTCCTGTTGGAGTGACGTGAACTGCCAGTTCGCGGGTGCGGCGACGACGATCTGCGAGAGCCGAAGCTGCAACTCGGCGACGCGCGGATCGAGCGGTCCGGCCGAGAGGCCCTCGAAGCGAATACGCGGCTGCCCGGCGGAGGGTATCGGCACAGACGCGGCCTCTGGCGCGCTCACGGTCGTTGCAGTTGTGAGCGGCGGCGCGGCAAGAGTGTTCGTTGCCACCGGTTGCTGGTACTGTGCTTGCACGACCGCCGCCGGCGAGCCGGCGATGATTTGAAAGTCGTCACCTGCGCCACCCGCCGTCACAACACCTGAGTTCGCACTCTCGGCGAGCGCGGGCTGCGGCTGCCACAGCGGCCGCACGCCGCCAGCCAGCATAGGCGCCGCCGTTGCAACAGTCGTGGCAGGGGCTGTTCGCAGGTGCGCGAACTGGTCGCCGGTGTTCATCCCGGGATCATCCGAAGGCTCCGGCGGCGCGATGCGGCCGATGCCGCCCACGGCGCCGCCGACGACGCCGGGCGTTTTCCATTCACCGCCGCTGGCGACCAGCGGCGTCGATTCGGTAGGCGGCGTGCGCGACAGCCGCCGCGCCGCGATCCAGCGAAACTCGCCCGCGGGCGGCGCGATGCGAACCCAGGGGCTCGTGGGGGACGGCGGCTCGACGAGCGCGACCGGCTCGCCGCGCTCGAGCATCACCTGCACGGCGCTTCGATCTTCGCCCAACAAACTGCCGACGCGCGCGGCCACGCCCTCGCCCGCGACGGTCGCGGTGCGCTGGTCGACGACTTGCAACTGCTGAATCGGCGCCAGGCTGAAGCTGCCGTCCGGGGGACGAATGGCGCACCAGCCGTTGCCGTCGTGCCGGTGGACTTCGACCGCGTAGCCCGCGGGCAACTGGGCCGTGGCGTAGTGGTCGCGGCCAGGGCCGCTGCGCACGAAGGAATCGGGCTCGACGACATACGCGATGTAAGGGAACTCGCCCGCGGGCGCCGCGGCCTGACCCGGGAGGGCGGCGAACACCATCGCAATCGCGGCGACGAAGGAAGCAAAGGAACGAATCATGGCAAACTCCTGGAGGCGCGCGAGCGACCGGGCACGATCGCCAAACCGCGGACTCGCGGCGGCTTATAGGAGATCGAGCGGCGCGGCTCAAGAGCGGCGTGAGTGCTGGCAATCGTGGCGGCACATCCGGGTGGCACGCCCAAGTCCGCGCAGGGCGTGGTTGCACTTCGCCGGACCACGCCCTGCTGAAGACCTTGGGCGTGCCCCGGAGTTGCTAGCTGCCTCGCGCCGGCGATGTTACGATTGATTGGAAGCGAGGCGAACCTATGCAGATCGAACAACTCGGCCCCTATCGCATCGGCCCGCGGCTGGGCAAAGGCGGCATGGGTTCGGTCTTTGCTGCCACCGACGAAAAGACGGGCCAGCGCGTCGCGGTGAAGGCGCTGGCGCCGCAGCTCGCCGCCGCCGAGGGCTTTCGCGAGCGGTTTGAGGCCGAGATCGAGTCGCTCAAGAAGCTCCAACACGACGGCATCGTCCGGCTGTTCGGCTACGGCGAGGACGAGGGCATCCTGTTCTACTCGATGGAACTGGTCGACGGCCCGAGTCTGGAGCAGGAGATCAACGCGGGCCGGCGGTTCGATTGGAACGAGACGCTCAGCGTCGCGATTCAGATCTGCCGGGCGCTGAAGCACGCGCACGACCACGGCGTTGTGCATCGCGACATCAAGCCCGCGAACCTGCTGCTCGCCAAGGGCGACCGCGTGAAGATCGCCGACTTCGGCATCGCCCGGCTGTTCGGGGCGACGCAGCTCACCAACGCTGGCGGCATCCTCGGTACGGCTGACTATATGTCGCCCGAGCAAGTCGACGGCCGCCCGGTGACCGATCGGTGCGACCAGTACGCGCTGGGGTCGGTCATGTTCGCGCTGCTCGCGGGCCGGCCGCCTTTTCGCGCGAAGACGATGGCCGAGATGCTGCAACTCCAACGGTTCGCCGAGCCGGACCCCGTACGGCGATACGCATCGCAAACGCCCGAGGTGCTGGAGCGGCTCATCGGGCAGCTCTTGAGCAAGGAGCCGACCGACCGATTTCCGAACGTGCTGGTGCTGGGGCGGCATATGGAGGCGATGCAGAAGGCGCTGCAGCGGCCTGCTAAGCCGCAAGCGGCAGAGGGGCGGCCGGGCGACGTCGTTTGGACGGAGAGCGATGCGACCTCGGCGCCGGCGACCGATTCGACGCTCGCGCAGGATCCCGAGATTCTCGAGCGGCTCGAAACAACCGACAGCGATGTGTACGACGCACCGACGCTCGACGACAAGAGCCTCGAGAGAGCGTCCTCACGAGCGGCGTCGTCTGCGGCGGACGACGAGTTAGAGATCGCCGCGCCCGTGCCGAAGCGCACCGCGGAGACGCGCAAGCCGGACGCGCATCGCGAAAACCGGTTCACCGTCGTCGATGAGACCGCGCGGCGGGCTCAGCGCGAACGCGCGGAGCGATGGGCGCTCGCCGGGCAGCTTGTGGGATTGATCGCGCTGCTGGGGGCGCTCGGCGGCGTGGGCTGGTGGCTCACTCGACCCGCGACGGCCGACGATTTGTACGCGACGATCGAAGAATCGCTGGAGAAGGATGCCGACAATCCGCTGGCGATCGAGTCGGAGGTCGAGGAGTTTCTCGAACGCTTCCCCAGCGATCCGCGCGTGGCCGCGGTGCAGATGCAGGCCGATGAGATGGAGCTGCAACGGCTCGAGCGGAAGCTGAAATTTCAGGCGAAAATCCCCGGCGGGAAGCCCGTGCATCCCGCCGAGCAAGTGTATGCCGACGCGATGGCGCTGGTCGACGCCGACCCCGGGCGGTCCGCCGAGATGCTGAGCAGTTTGCTCGCGCTCTATCCGGTGGCCGAGGACGCCGACGAGAAGGTTCGCCCGCTGCTGGTGCTGGCCCAGCGGAAGCTCGAATCGTTGCGGGCCGATTTGAATCGGCATGCGGGCGAGCAGCTTCCGCAGCTGGCCGAACGGCTGCGCACGGCGAGGGTCCTCGAGTCGACCGACCGCGCCGGGGCCGTGCGGATGTATCGGGCGCTCGTGGCGCTCTATGGCGATCAGCCGTGGGCGTCGACGGTGGTCGACTCGGCGCGAGAGCGGTTGGCGGCGATCGAG
>JANOIK010000245.1:0-2491 GCA_031407585.1 Planctomycetota bacterium
CGAACCGGCCCTGCAGATTGTCGAGCCGCTCCTGAGTGGCCGCGAGGCTCTCGCGGCTGAGCTGCAGTTCGACCTCGGCGCCGCGCATCGCGGTGACGAGTTCCCCGTGCAGGTCGGCGCGAATCTGATGCTCGGCTTCGACGGCAGACCGGAGCTGCGGATGATCTGCCGTTTGTGATCCTGCGAGCCGCGAGGTAGCGAGCTGCGCGTCGATCAATCCGTCCTTAAGCCGCCGCAGCGCGGGTTGCGATTTCAGCAAGCTATTCGGCGTCGCGATTAGCTCCCGCGGGTCGTCTTGCGCGGCCTGCAAGAGCGCGATCAGCTTCTCGCCTTCGCGCACCTGCGTGCGAAACTTCCGCAGATCGGCGTCGAGCTGCACGCTCTCCATCCGCAGATCGCTTTGCCCGGAGTTGGCCGAATGCAGCATCCGCAGCTCGCCCAGGTCGACGCCCACCTGCGATTCGAACTCCGCGAGCCGCCGCGTCTCGACGTCCAGCATCTCCTCGGCCAGCTTGGTCTGCTCGTCGAGCTCCACGATCAAGCTGCCCGCGCGGTGGGCCCGCAGCACCATGAGCGCGCTTTCGAGCTGCTTGCACAACTCACCGACCAGCCGGATCGCGTGCTCGCGGCCCTGGGCTTTTACGGTGAAGTAAAACACCTCGGTCTTGCCGAACTCGCCGCCGTCGGGCGGCAGCATCTTGAGTCGCTTGCGAAATTCCTCGATGTCCTCGAGCGATGGCGCCGCGCCCGGGCCGCCTTCGGCACGGTCGACCGCCATGAGCGTCGCGGTCACCACCTCTTGCCCCTTGGCCAGCTCGAGGATGGTTTCCTGCATGGTTCGCATCTCGTAGAGATCGGCGAACTTGCCGGGCCGCGCGGCGGTCGAGCCAGCGGTTTCTTGCCGCACGACCAGGCCTTGCGACGCCTCCCAATAGCGGGGCATCACCAGCGAATACGCGGCGGCGAGCACCGCGCACGCGAGGGTCGTCGTGATCCACAGCCGGCGGTGCGACCACACCAGTCGCACGATCTCGCGGGGCGGCAACGACAAGGGATTCGATGCATCCATGTGGCAACTCGAAGGGTAAGGCGGCGCCACGCACGGCGACGCCAATGAGTCGGGTCGTGTTACGCGGAAGTGGCGCCCGCGCGTACCGGGCGCGCATTTCCGCTAAGAGAAGGTAGGTCATTCCCCACACCCGTTTAGCCGCGACGCGCAGGTCCTCCGCAGCGGAGCGCGCCCCCAACGCCGCCCGCACAACCGTTACGTTGCGTTTTCGCCACATTCCCGGCCGCGTCGCCGCTTGCGCAGCCTCGTCAACCTATGTTTGAGAAAGTTTCAAGCGCGCTCGCGCGGCGACATCGGCCCACGGCCTGCGCTGCGACTGCGCAAGGACTGCCCTTACACATAGGCCCATTGGCTGAGTTTCGCGTGCTCGTTCGTTGCCACAACTCGTTTGCCGACCTGGCACCCTGCCGCGAGGCTTGGAATCGCCTTGCCGGTGATTGCGCGTTTCGCGGTTGGACGTGGCTGTGCACCTGGTGGCGCCACTACGGCAACGACGGCGACGCCGCGACCCACGCCGAGCGACGCCGCGCGCGGCAGCTCCAGCTGCTCGCGGTCTACGACGACGACGCTTCCGAACTGCTCGGTCTGTTGCCGTGCTACCGCGAGCACTCGCTCGTCCACGGCCGGGTGCTCCGGCTGGTAGGAGACGGAGAAGTTTGCAGCGACCATCTCGGCCTGCTTGCCGACGCGACGACGGCCGACGCGGTCGCCCACGCGATCGCCGCCCACCTGGCAAACGACGACGCCTGGGATCTGCTCGACTTCCCTGCGATCGACGACGCCGACGCCTCCACCGCGCGGCTGTTCGCCGCCCTCGCCGAGCGCGGCTGCGACGTCGCCGCGTACCCCGACGGCCGTTGCTGGACGATCGATCTGCCCGCCGACTGGCAGCAGTTCCTCGCCCTCCAGTCCAAATCGCACCGCAAGCAACTCCGGCAGGCGGAACGTCGCGTGCTGGATGGCCGCGCCGCCGCGTGGCGGCCCGTGACGGAAGCCGCCGAGTTCGACTCCGCGTGGAACACGCTCATCGACCTGCACCAACGCCGCCGCCGCGCGCTCGGCGAGCCCGGCTGCTTCGCCTCCCCGGCGTGGGCCGCGTTTCACCGCGACGTCGCGCCGCGACTGCTCGCCGAAGGCCGGCTGCGGCTGTCGACGCTCGAGCTCGACGGCACGTCCGCCGCCGCCGAGTACCACCTCGCCGGCACGCGCACTACATACGCTTACCAGGGTGGCGTTGACCCCGACCGTCTCGCCGACGAGCCCGGTCGGCTCTCGACCATCCGCGCGATCCAACACGCGATCGCCGAAGGCCACACGCAGTTCGACTTTCTGCGCGGCGACGAACCGTACAAGCCGCACTGGCGCGCGGAGCCGCACGGCACATCGCGCTGCCAAGCCACCGCGCCGCGCACGTGGCCGAAG
>JANOIK010000271.1:0-1565 GCA_031407585.1 Planctomycetota bacterium
TTCAAGTGGATGACATGGGCAATGTCTCGATCCTGTAATACCGCTTGTGAGGGTGCATGGGTGGCACGTCCCAAGGTCCGCCGCAGGGCGTGGTGCGCACCGTTCCGGACCACGCCCTGCGGAAGACCTTGGGCGTGCCACCGGAATCGCCGCGGGTTCACCATCATCGAGATGGTGCTGACCATGGGCATGAGCGCCGTGATCATGGCGGGGCTCGCGTCGACGCTCTACATCTCCACGCGCACGCTGACGCCCGACGCCACGGCGACGCACGAAGGCAATCGCAGCTCGCTCGCCCTGTCGCAGCTCACCGGCGATCTGCGGCTGGCCCTGGGGTTCACCGAGCGAACGACCAAGGCGGTGACGTTCACTGTCCCCGACCGTACGGGCGACGGCGTGGTCGACACGATCCGGTACTCCTGGACCGGCACGGCGGGCGATCCGCTGCTGTACCGGTTCAACGGCGGCACGGTGGTGACGCTCGCCGCCAGCGTGCAGCAGTTCAACATCGCATCGCTGACGCGCACCATTCCGGCGACGTCCTGCGCCGTTCCCGGAACCATTGTCTGCTACGCTCCGCACAGCGAGGACAAACGAACCAGCGCAACCAGCGTCATCATCACGACGCCCACGGGGCTCGTTCCCGGCAACGTCATGCTGGCGTCCGTCGCCGTCGACGGCAATGTGGCCGCAACGCTCGCCGCGCCCTCGGGGTGGACGCTGCTCAACCGGCTTACCGACTCGGGCAACCAAGTGACCACCGCCGTGTGGTGGAAGGTTGCGGGCGTGGCGGAGCCGGGCAGCTACACCTTCACCTGGACCAGCTCGAAGAACGCCTACGGCTGGATCGCGCGGTTCTCCGGCGTCGAGACGTCGGGGCCGATCAACGTGTGGGGCAGCACGTCGGGCGCGAGCGTGAGCACCTCTCCGCCCAGCCCCAGCGTGACCACGACAGTCGCCAACACGATGATCGTGCGCATCGGCGGGTTCGATGCGGGCAATACGACGATCGACGTACCCGGCGTTTCCGGGCACACGACAATCACGATGGATCGCAGCGATACCGGGGCGTCGTCGGCCTCTGGCGGCGCTGCCTACGTGCTGAAAGCCGCGACGGGCGCGACTGGCACGGCGAACTTTGGTCTGACCGTCCCCGGACAGGAGTACGTGACCTTTACCCTCGCACTCGCGCCGGACGACGGACTGTAAACGCCCATGAAGCCTCCAACCACACATGGTCGAACGCCATCGCGGCACGGCCTGGGCATGGCCGAGGTTGTGGTCGCGACGCTCATCGTGGGCGTCATGGTCGTGGCCGCCCTCAATGGCCTGGGCATGATCGTCAAGACGCAACGGCTCAACGCCGATCGATTGACCGGCCCCGGCCTGGCTCGCGACCTGATGGCGGAGATTATGTCGCTGCCCTACGCCGACCCGCAGACGCCGGGCGCCGCCCTTGGTCTCGACGCGGGGGAGTCGAACGCGTCGCGCACAACGTACGACGACATCGACGACTACCACGGCTTGAGTTCCGCTGATACGAAGGCCAAGGACGGCACGAGCCG
>JANOIK010000272.1:0-12246 GCA_031407585.1 Planctomycetota bacterium
TGTGGTACTTCGTGGCGCCGCAGCAGATTTGGCTGATGTTCGGCCTCACGATGCTGGGCGCCGTGGCGTACGGCCCAACAATTCCCGTCGTGTGGTCGATCTATGCCGATGTCGCGGACTTCTCCGAATGGAAAACGGGCCGCAGCGCCATGAGCATCGTGTTCGCCACGATTTGCTTCGCTCTCAAGTCGGGGCTCGGCCTGGGCTCGTTCCTCGTGCTCTACCTGCTCACAAGTCACGGCTACGTCGAAGGCGAGGCCGCCCAGTCGGCCGACGGACTGCATGGCGTGCGCATGGTAGCGAGCGTGTATCCAACCATCCTGTTCGGCACGTGTGCCGCACTGTTGGCCATTTACGGCATCAACAAGCGGCTGACCCAGCAAATCGCGGACGATCTCGCGGAGCGCCGCGCTCAACTAACCGCCGAGTAATTCCTATGAAACATTTTGCTCCTCTCCTAATGCTCGCAGCCCTCGCCTCAACCGCCCGCGCGGCCGATCCCGCCACCACGCTGAAAGACGCCTTCGCCGACGATTTCCGCGTTGGCGCTGCCGTCGGCACGCAGCACATTCTCGCAGGAGACGCCTCGCCGGAGCTCGAGCTTGTCGCACGCCAGTACAACGCGATCACGCCCGAGAACTTGCTCAAGTGGGCCGAGGTCCACCCAGGAGCCGACGAGTACAACTGGGACCCGGCCGACCGCTACGTCGCGTGGGGCGAGAAGCACAACATGTTCATCGTGGGTCACACGCTGGTGTGGCACAACCAGACGGCGCCCTGGGCCTTTGAGGGCGTCGATGGCAAGCCGCTCGATCGCGACACGGCTCTCGCCCGCATCAAGGAGCACATCAGCACGGTCGTCGGCCGGTACAAGGGCCGCATCAACGGGTGGGACGTCGTCAACGAAGCCATCGACGAACAGGGCAAGTTCCGCAGCGGCCCCGTCGGCCAGCCCGGCGCCCGCGGCGAGCCGTGGCACGCAGCCATCGGCGACGACTACATCGAGCACGCCTTCCAGTACGCCCACGAGGCCGACCCCGACGCCGAGCTGTACTACAACGACTTCAACGAATGGTACCCGGCCAAGATCGAGGCCATCTCCGCTCTGGTGAAGTCGCTGCAGGCCAAGAAGATTCGCATCGACGGCATCGGCCTGCAGGGCCATTGGGGCATGAATTACCCCAAGCTTGAAGAGATCGACCACATGCTCACCGAGTACGGCAAGCTCGGCGTGAAGCTCATGATCACGGAACTCGACATTAACATGGTCGCGGCAGAGAACACGGGCGCGGACATCGGCCAGACGCAGGAGGGCCCCACGTCGAGCGATACGCTCGCGCCAGCCGAGCAGAAGGCCCTCGCCGATCGCTACGCGGCGATCTTTAAAGTCCTAGTGAAGCACGCCGACAAGATCGACCGCGTGACGTTCTGGGGCGTCCACGACGGCCACTCATGGCTGAACGACCGTGGGCCGAAGAACCACCCGCTGCTGTTCGATCGCCAGCTCGTGCCCAAGCCCGCCTTCGAAGCCGTCATCGCAACGGCAGGAAACGCCCCACAGTAGCTCGCTACTTCCCACGTTTAGCCGCGACGCGCAGGCCCGCCGAAGCGGAGCGCGTCCCCGAGGCCCCGCCATGAAGTACCTTTCCGCCATCGCCTTTGCGCTCTGCTTGTTGATCTCGCCCGCGCGCGCTGAAGAATCCGCCGCAACCTTCCAAAACCCCATCCTCAGCGGCTTCCACTCCGACCCCAGCATCTGCCGCGTCGGCGACGACTACTACCTCGTCACCAGCACGTTCGAGTACTTCCCCGGCGTGCCGATCTTCTATAGCCGGGACCTCGTCAACTGGCGCCAGATCGGCCACGTGCTGACCCGACCCAGCCAATTGCCGCTCGAGCGGTCCCGCGCCTCGGGCGGCATCTACGCCCCGACGATCCGGTATCACGACGGCACGTTCTACATGGTGACCACCAACACCAGCGGCATGGGGAACTTCTACGTCACCGCAACCGATCCCGCGGGCCCGTGGTCCGAGCCGATTCGGCTCGATCGCGAGGGCATCGACCCCTCGCTGCTCTTCGACGACGACGGCAAGGTTTACTACACCCGCCACGTCGGCGGCGGCGACGGCTACATCGGCACGCAGGAGCTCGACCTCGCGGCCGGCAAGCTCGTCGGCGAGATGAAGAACGTCTGGGGCGGCACGGGCGGCGTGTGGGCCGAGGGACCGCACATCTACAAGATCGACGGCAAGTACTACGTGATGATCGCCGAAGGGGGCACGAGTTTTAACCACAAAGTCACGATCGCCCGCAGCGATTCGCCCTGGGGGCCGTACGAAGCGTGTCCGAAAAATCCCATCCTCACCCACGCCGGCGAGCCCGAGCGCCCGATCCAAGCGCTCGGCCACGCCGACCTCGTTGAGACGCCCGCCGGCTGGTGGACCGTGTGTCTTGGCATCCGCCCCCAGGGCGGGCCGTTTCACCACATCGGACGCGAGACGTTCCTCGCCCCGGTCGCCTGGAGCGACGGCTGGCCCCTGATGGGCATTAACGGCCGCCTGGAGCCGGAGATGCCGGCGCCCGCCTTGGAACCGCACCCGTGGCCGGCCGAGCCCCGGCGCGACGACTTCGAAGACTCCGCGCTCGCCTTCGCGTGGAATTTCCTCCGCAACCCGCGCGACGCCGACTGGTCGCTCGCGGAGCGGCCCGGGTTCCTGCGGCTCAATGGCTCCGCCGTCACTCTTACCGAGGCCGACTCGCCCGCTTTCGTCGGCCGGCGCCAGACGGCGCTTGGCTGCCGCGCCGCGGTGCAGCTTGAATTCGACCCCAAGCGTGATGGCGAGGAAGCGGGCATCGTCGTCCGTGGCAACGACAAGCACCACGTTCAGCTCGGAATCACCCGCCGCGACGGCCAGCGCGTCATCTTCCTCCGCCGCGTCGTCGACGGCGTCCCCGTCGAGCCAGTCATCGATGCGCCGGCCCCCGACGGTCCGCTGACGCTCATCGTCTCCGCAACGCCGCTGGAGTATCAGTTCTCTTACGAGAATGCCACCGGCGGAGGCATGTTTGGGTCCGTCCTCACGAAGGACCTCGCTTCCGAAACCATCGGCGGCTTCACAGGCGTCTACTTCGGCATGTACGCCACAGGCAACGGCGAGCCATCGACGACGCCCGCCGATTTCGACTGGTTCGACTACAACATCACGGAAAGGTAGGCGCGAACGCGCGCTGAATCGACCTCCATGCCGGCAACTCTGAAGACGCTTCCGTATAAAGACGCCAAGCTGTCCGTCCCCGAGCGCGTCGCCGACTTGCTCGGCCGCATGACGCTCGCCGAGAAGGCCGCCCAGATGACGTGCATCTGGCAGAAGAAGGCCGACCTGCTGCTCGACGCCGCCGGCGCCTTCGACGCCGAGAAGGCCCGCGCGAACTTCGGCCACGGCAACGGCCTGGGCCAGGTCGGCCGCCCCAGCGACGCCGCCGGCGGCCGCGACGCCCGCGAAACGGCCGAGCTCACCAACGCCGTGCAGCGGTTCTTCGTTGAAGAAAGTCGCCTCGGCATCCCCGTCGTGTTTCACGAGGAGTGCCTGCACGGCCACGCCGCGGTCGACGCCACGAGCTTTCCCCAACCCATCGCGCTCGGCGCCACGTTCGACCCCGACCTGGTCGAGCGCGTCTTCACGCTCACGGCACTCGAGGCCCGCGTGCGCGGCACGCACCAGGCGCTCACGCCTGTGGTCGACGTCGCCCGCGACCCGCGTTGGGGGCGCGTCGAGGAAACCTACGGCGAGGATCCGTACCTGGTCACGCAGCTCGGCGTCGCCGCGGTTCGCGGCTTCCAGGGCGACGCGACCTTCTCCGACCAGACGCGCGTCATCGCGACGCTCAAGCACTTCGCCGCGCACGGGCAGCCGGAGTCGGGGAACAACTGCGCCCCCGCGAACGTCTCGGAGCGTGTGCTCCGCGAAACGTTCCTGGCCCCCTTCCGCGAAGCGCTCGATCGCGGCGGCGCGATGAGCGTCATGGCCTCGTACAACGAAATCGACGGCGTCCCCTCGCACGCCAACCGCTGGCTGCTGCGCGACCTGCTCCGCCGCGACTGGGGCTTCACCGGAACCGTCGTGTCCGACTACTACGCCATCCGCGAGCTCGCCGAACGGCCCGAGCTGTACGGCCACCACGTCGCCGCCGACGGCAAAGAGGCGGCCCGGCTCGCGGTGCGCGCGGGCGTGAACATCGAGCTGCCCGAGCCCGACTGCTACAAGCATCTCATCGAGCTGGTCGAGGAAGGCGCCCTCGATGAATCGGACCTCGACGAGTTGGTTGCCCCGCTGCTCGCTCAGAAGTTCCAATTAGGCCTGTTCGAGCAACCGTATGTCGACGCCGCGAAGGCCGAGCGCATCGTCGGCTGCGAAGAGCACCGCGAACTCTCGCTGGAGTCGGCGCTCAAGGTCATCACGCTACTCAAGAACGACGGGGGCGTCGCCCCGCTCGACGCGGGCAAGCTCCGCAAGATCGCGGTCATCGGCCCAAACGCCGACCGCGAGCTGCTCGGCGGTTACAGCGGGCGCCCCCGACACCGCTCGACGGTGCTCGAGGGCATCCGCCAGCGCGTCGGCGCGGGCGTCGAAGTTCTCTACCACGAAGGTTGCAAGATCACGATCGGCGGCTCGTGGCAGCAGGACGACGTCACGCCGAACGACCCCGTTGAAGATCGCCGCACAATCGCCGAAGCCGCGCGGCTCGCCGCCAGCGCCGACGTCATCGTCCTCGCCGTCGGCGGCAACGAGCAAACCTCCCGCGAAGCGTGGATGGGCAATCACCTCGGCGATCGCACGAGCCTCGCCATGGTCGGCCTGCAGGACGAACTCGTCGACGCCCTGGCCGCGACCGGCAAGCCGATCGTGGCGTTCGTGTTCAACGGCCGCCCGCTGTCGATCGGCAACCTCGCCGCGAAGGCGGCCGCGGTGTTCGAGTGTTGGTACCTCGGCCAGGAGTCGGGCCGCGCGGTCGCCGCGGTACTGTTCGGCGACGCCGCCCCCGGCGGCAAGCTGCCGATGACCATTCCCCGCTCGGTCGGCCACCTGCCTGCGTTCTACAACCACAAGCCGTCGGCGCGCCGCGGCTACTTGTTCGACAACGTGACGCCTCTGTTCCCGTTCGGCCACGGCCTGAGCTACACACAATTCAAGTTCGGCCCACCGCGGCTGGAGCGATCCACCATCGGCCCCGGCGAGTCGACGCGGGTGCTCGTCGACGTGAGCAATGTCGGCGCCAAGCCCGGCGACGAGGTCGTGCAGCTCTACATCCGCGATCTGGTCAGCTCGGTCACCCGCCCGGTGAAAGAGCTCAAAGGCTTCCGCCGCATCACCCTGAGCCCCGGTGAATCACAAACGGTCGCGCTCGACATTACCCCCGACCGGCTCGCGTTCTGGACAATCGACATGGAGCTGGCGGTCGAGCCAGGCGATTTCGCCATCATGTTGGGCCCCAGTTCGGCGGAGCTCCAGTCGACGACTTTGACGGTTCTGCCGTAACGGCCCGCTTGCACCGGCAGCCAGCGTCCTCCGAAGCCCTTCGCGGCACGGGAGTTGCATCCGGGGTCTCTTGTCCGTTTTGCCCCGAGCGTCGCCCCCAGCGGGCGCCCGTCGGGCACGGATTTCGCGCACCGAGTGACCACCGCTGGAACGGGCTGCGAACAAAGGAGAGAACCGTGCAAACCATCAACGCGCAAGACCTAAAGCACCTGTGGGATCGGGGCGAAGATTTTTTGCTCGTGAACACGCTGCCGTCGGAGCACTTCGCGACGACCAAAATTCAGGGCGCCGTCAACTTCCCCGAGATCGGCGACGACTTCGCGCAGAACGTGCTGCAGCGCGCTGGCAGCATCGAAAAGACAATTGTCGTCTACTGTGCCAATCGCGGGTGCGATTCGGCGACCAAAGCGGCGCAGAAGCTCCTCGAAGCCGGCATGGAGGACGTGTGGGTCTTCGAAGGTGGAGCTGAGGAATGGCAGGAGTTCCAAAAGTTGAAACGCACCGCTGCGAGCAAGTGGTGACGTCTGCCCGTGGGCTAGCGCTCACCGGCTGATTGAATCAGCCGGCACGCGCTAGCGTCCGGTTTCTTCGGGTGCTGCATCTCAAGAACCACGCACACCGGCAAGTGATCCGACGCGATGACCGCCGTCGGCGAACGCGATTGCGATGCCTGAGCCACGCTGAAATGCCGGCTCACGAACACGTGATCCAGCGTGCGAACGGCCAACGGCGAAGGAAACGTGCCGCGCCGTTTCGTCCCACCAGCAAGGCAATGCGCATCGACCAGCGCGCCGCCCAGGATGCGGCACTCGCGTGACGATGCCCCGGCGTTGAAATCGCCGCACAAGACCACCGGCGTCTCGGCCCCGAGCCCGCCGATCCACTCGCTTCCCACTAGCGTCTGCGCCTGCCGCAAACGCTCGTCGCGCGTCAGACCAAAGTGCGTGTTGATGACTTGCACGGGCCCCCACGGCGTCTCGACCTCCACCCACATTGCGCCGCGCGCCTCGCGCCGTCGCCGCGGCTCCGCCGGCGTCAGGTGGGCCGACCGCAAATGCGTGAGTGGAAATCGGCTGATCACCGCCAAGCCATACTGCTCGCCCCCTTCGTCCAGCACGGCGAAATAGTGGTGGCTCATGCCAAGCTGCTCGGCCAGATACTCCGCCTGGACGTGCCGCCGCGAACGCGGCCGGTGCGCGTCGACCTCTTGGAGCGCAATCACATCGGCGCCGCTCGCGCGAATGACCTGCACGATGCGGTCCGGCCGCACCCGACCGTCCAGCCCGATGCAACTGTGAATGTTGTACGTCATCAGCCGAAAGCCGCCGCGCTCGCTTGCGGCGTGCCCATCGGGCGCCGCGTCCGGGCCGCGCACCGCGGCGCCGCCGAGAAACGCGCGCCCCCCCCGATAGAGATCCTCGCCGCGAATGTACGCCTCGCCGCGCGAACTCGCGCGGCGTCGCATCGGGACGCCGTCGGGAACGAGGGCAAACCCGCGCATCTCATCGTCCCCCACGCTGCCGTGGGCACCGTTCTCGCCCACGAACGTCACGGGTTCCTGCGCCGGATCCCAACCGCTGATCACGATGTCGCCCGCGTCGGCGTGATTGCACAGCGCGATCAAATCCTCCACGGCCTCGTTCAAAAAGGGGTGATCCGGCCCCAGCACCTGGTCGCCCTGCGCAGGCAGCCGCCAGAGTCCGCGGTCATTGCGAGCCCAGGCCACGCCCTCCGCGTCGAGGTAGATTGTCAGCGGAACGCTATCCCGCTGGACAAGCCGACGTGCATAAAACTCCTTGTCCTCGTCCCCGAGCGGCGTCGGCGTGTAAATGTGCCCGAGCGGCCCCAACGCGGTGATGATCACATCTTGCTCACTATCGTCCGCGGTCACGGGCGGCGGCTTGCGGCTGCGTCGCACGCGCAACAGCCGCCGCGCACGCTGATTGAGCTCCGCGCCGCGCGTCTTCCCCTCGAATCCGGCTCGAACCTTCCGGCCCGCCAGCGGCCCTTCCGCGAAAGCTTCCTTCACCGCGTCCTGGATGCTGCGGTCGTGCAGCCGATCGTAAATCGCCGTGCGCTCCTGCCCATGGTCGGAAAACACCACCACCTCGTACTCGCGATGCGGCGACCGCCGCGCCATGCGCGAAATGTCGCCAATCACGCCATCGATGCCCTTGAGCACCCAGTGGGCAAACCAACTGTCGGGACCGCGGCGGTGGGCTTGCTCGTCGTAGCCGAGGAAATTCGCGTGAATCACAGGCGACCCTTCCTCGATCGCAAGCTTCACCATCACGCGCAAGTACTCGCGCATGACGATCGCCACCGCGACGCGCGACGGAAGATACTTCACTTCGGTGCGCAAGTCTTCGCGGCCCGCGACGCCGCGAATCATGTCACCCACCGCGATGACGAACTCCAGCACGACGAGCGTCAGCACCCGCACGATGGTCCAACTGTAAAGCAGCGCCATCGTGAAAGTCTGGAGCGGGTTGCCCCACAGGCGCTGCGGTTCGTCGTCGAGCGTGTCGGCGCAGAACCGCGAGTCGGCCGCGCCGCCGGAGTAGATGTTCGAATACGAGTTGCCCCCCGCGAGCAGCGGCTCGTGCTCCGCGGCCAGGCGGGCGCCCACGCGCTCCGCCACGTCGTCGTCGAACATCCGCACAACCTTGCCGCGCTCGCGATCCAGAAACTGGAACGCCGGCACCGCGCACCGCACGCCGTAAATCACCTCGGCCTGCACGGCGGGCGTCGTCGATGGCAAGCCCGAGTAAAAGCTCATCGGCGCGTAGTGGCCGGTGCGAATCAGCTTCGCCAGTTTCGGCATCCGGCCCTTGGCGATCGCCCGGTCGAACTCCGTGCGCGACAGGCCGTCGATTTGCAGGATCACCAGGCCCGGCTTGTCGGAATCCTTCGCCACGGGATGCCGCAGCAACCGGGCCGTCCAGCGGGTGCGGCTAGCGGCTCGACGCACGCGCCGGGCGAGTTGAAAGAGCTTATCAATCACGGCGAGCGCCTCGCACCGTCCGCGTCGCTGACCGCGGCCGCGAGCGCCGACGCTTTCTCCGCGAGCAGATTCCACTCAATCTCGAGCCGGTTCAGCAAACGGTCCCACGGCCCGGGGTCCGCTTCGCCGCGCTGCCGCGACTCCGCCGCGAGCCGCCGATAAAGATTTTCCAGTTGGTCTGCGCAGTGCTCCAGGCTAAAGCTTTCCACCGACGCCCGCGCGGTTTCGCACAGCCGGCGCAGGCGCCGCGGGTCGGCGGTCACCTCGTCGAGCGCGCGGGCAAATTCCTCGACCGTGGCGTCCGCCGGAAGCATCCGGCCGTTGTCGCGGCCCATGACGTCGCGCACGCCCGGACCGTCAAGCGCCACGACCGGCGCGCTCGCCGCCATCGCCTCGGCCAGCACCATCCCCTGCGTTTCCGATTGCGAGCTGAACACGAATACGTCCATCGCCGCATAGGCGTCCGCCAACTCTCGACCCGTTTTCTTGCCCACCAGCAGCACCTGCCGCGACTCCGCCTCGCTGAGCAACTGGTCGCGCAGCGCCTCGGCCTGGTCGCCCGTGCCCACAACCAGAAACACCGCCTGGCGGTGCAGTGCGAGATAGCGCCCGACCGCCCGCGCGAGAAACTCTAGATTCTTTTCCCCGGCAAGGCGGCCGACGTGGCCGATCACCAGCTTGTCGTCGCTCACCTCGTGTTCGCGCAGAAATCGATGTCGGTCGCCGCTGCTGTAGAAGTCGAGATCAATGCCCGTGGGGATCACCGTCGCCGGCGTCGTGACGCCGCGCTCGACCAGCAGGTCGGCCACGCTCTCGCTCGGGGCGATCACGTGCGTGCACAGGTTGCAGTACTCCACGGCCATCTGCACAGCCACGCGTTTCAGCGCATCACTGTCCAACGGCACATACCGCGTGTATTGCTCGTACAGCGTATGGTGCGTGAACACCAGCGGCAACCGCCGGGCCCACGCGTAGCGCAGAGCCGCATCCCCCAGCAGAAACGGGTGGTGGCTGTGAATCACCTGCGGGTGAAAGTCGTTCAGAAACGCCGCGATCTGGCCGGGTTGCGGCAGCCGCACGGAAAAATCGCTGCCGTTGAATCCCTGAATCGCCGGGACGCGCAGCACCTCGTCGGTCGACTCGTCGCCGCCCTCGAACGTGGGGGCGACCGTGCGCACCTCGTGGCCGCGGCGCCGCAGCTCCTCCTCGTACGTGCTCACGCTGCGAGCGACCCCGCCCACGTGTGGCAGGTACGTGTTGGTGAACATCGCGATCTTCACGGCGACCTCTCTTCCGCCATGTGTGCGACCGTCATTCTCTCGCACGACGAATCCTTGGCCGCCGCGGTTACCCGAACCGGACGCGCGGCGTCGACGTTGGTCACCGCGTCCAATCCCGGAATCGCCACATCGATCCGCGGCGGCGTACGTCGCCACACACCGTCGATATGCACCGTCGCGCCCTCGGCGTCGCCTCGTACGCGAACGCTCACCGGGCCCCACGGCGTCGGCGTAGGACCGAACGCCAGCTCCTCGCCGCCCTCGAGCCACTCGGCGAACAATCCCGAGCCAATGACCAGCCGGTCGGCTTCTTCCCGCACGAAGATGGTGCGCATCATCATCGCCCACTCAGCGGCCGCCCAGCCGTGCTGCCCATCGCCCATGCAGCCGCCGCCGCTCAGCGGATGAATCGCCTCGGGCCACTGGCCGGTGGGCGACGCGATCTCCACGACCGTCTCGATCAAATCGCGATACCGCCCGTCGCCCGCCCGCAGCAGCGTCTGCGCGACGTCGAGCGTGAGATACGCGTTGAGCCCCGAGTGGATGATCTCCTGAAAGAATCCGCCGTTGTGAAACGACATGCGGAGCAGCCCTTCGATCGTCGCCATGATCCGCGGCTCGCCGGGCTCCGTGAGTTGAAGGGGGTAATCCGCGACCAGCGAGCCGACGGCGCCGGAGTCGAGCCGCCGGTAGGGCGACGCCGGAATCCCGCCGAGCGACCGCCGCCGCGGGATGGTGGCGATGCTTCGCTCGATCGCGTCGTGAAAGGCGTCCGCCTCGCGCCGCGCGTTCGCCGCCGGCAGGTCCCGACCGGCCCGGCGGAAGAGCCGCTCCGCCGCCAGCAGCCCCGCGACGCCCCAGTAGTCGTCCCAGTAGTAGTAATCGTTCGGCCCCAGGTGCTCGGCGCTGAACCCCGGCGGCAACAGCCCCGCGTGCGGCGCGGCGGCGCCGGTCGCATCGCGGCCCTGGCCCTCACTGCTAGATGTGCGCTTTTTGGCGATCCACGCCACGGCCTTCGTCGATGCATCGAGTAGCAGGGCGCTCGTCGGCTCGCCCGTCACGCTCGCGAACCGGTCGAGGATCCACAGCACCTGCCCGTTGGAATCCCACTCGCCTTCCTGGGACCGGAAGTAGCCGTTCCGCAACTGTCGCGACGGGAATTTCGCGATCGCCCGCCGGCACCGAACCACCATGCCCACGGCCAGCAGGGCGTTCATCATGAGACACGCGTCGCGGAACCAGAACCGGCGGTACGTGTACGGCCCCGGCACGATCTCGTCGGCGCTCAGCAGCGTGAGCGTGCGAATCGCCGCGTCGTACAAAAACTGCATCCGGTCGTCCGGAATTCGCAGCTTCGCGGTCTCGCTCGTCGCCGCGTTCCACGTAACCGCGGCGTGAGACTTCCCACGGAATTCCGCCGCGTTGCCGAGCGCCTCCAGTTCCTTCGCCAACGGCACGCGAATCGTCACTTCCGTCTGCGGCCCAGTGAAGTTGTAAATCGACGCCCCCGTAGCCATGCCCGTCGCGCAGCGAATCTGCCCCGGCGCCGGCAACCGATGATGCGCCTCGGGCGGCTCGACTTCGCTCGCCGCTCCCGTGAGCCAACCGAACACATCGCCGCCGACGTAATCCGAAAGCAGCACCGCGTCCGCGGGCCGATCGGCGAGCACCTCGAGCCGATCGTTCACCACCCAGCCGTCGCGGCCCTCGCGCGCCGCCAGTCGGTCGATGAACTGCACGCCCTCGGGATTGTACGGCCGAATCGCGATGACCAGCCGCCCGCCGCGGGGACTCTTCGCCCGCACGCGCAGCTCGACCACCGGCTCGCCCGCCTCGACCGTCACGCGCGCCGCCTGGTCCAACCGCAGATCGCCCTCGATGCTCGTGGTCTCGACAATCAGATCGCCGTCGGCCGAAGAACCGTCGCTCGACGGGCCATCGAACACCAGCCGCTGCCGCGCGTTCGCCCCCAGCGTCCGACTCGGCAAGCACGCCCGCCCCGCGTCGTCGAACAGCCAGCAGTCGATCGACCACCCATCCTGAATCGGCGTCACCAGCCCGCGGGGATCGACGATCGGGTAGATCGACATCTCGGGCAGGCCGATCGCGGTCCAGTTCCGGTGCGTCAGGTTCACATGGCTGAACGAAAACGCCCGCGGAATGAACGACACGTCCGCCGGATCGAACTGCCGCTCGACCCAGTAGGGCCACAACCAGTCGAGGTTGTGCTGGATCGCCTTGACGTTGACGATGCCGCGCGCGTGAAACAGTACCCCTGCGCGCAAGAGCTCGATCGGCTCCTGCACCTCGGACGGCTGCGAGAAATTACGAACGCGGGCGAGCCACAGCGCGGGATCCATGATCCCGTACGCTCGGGCCGCCCGCTGCACGATGAATTTCCATGGCAAGAATCGGAACATGC
>JANOIK010001050.1:0-3439 GCA_031407585.1 Planctomycetota bacterium
CGGTGGACTCCGTTGGCAGGTCCACTGTATCCGCAGCCGCGAACGGGCTGGCAAGCTCGGTAAAATCGGGGGGTAGTCTCGCCCCCGAAACTACGTCATCCTGAAGGCAGAGATGGCCCGCAGCTCATCCCCTCTGACCTCCAGCCTCCGGTCTCCAGCCTCCAGCCTTATCCCACCGCCATGTTCCGCGTCACCCGCGAAATCGACTTCTGCTACGGCCACCGCCTGCTCGAGTACGCCGGCAAGTGCCGCCACCTCCACGGCCACAACGGCACCGCTGTGATCGCCATCGAGGGCGACCGGCTCGACCACCGCGCCATGCTGGTCGACTTCTCCGACATCAAAAGCGCGGTGAGCACCTGGATCGACGAGAACCTCGACCACCGCATGCTGCTCCGCCGCGACGACCCGGTGGTCGCCATGCTGCAGGAGATGGGCGAGCCGCTCTACCTGCTCGACGAGAACCCCACGGCCGAGAACATCGCGAAGCTGATCTACGACGAAGCGAAGAAAATGAATCTCCCCGCGCCAATCGTGGAAGTGCGCCTCTGGGAAACGCCCAAGTGCTTCGCAACGTACTGCGAATAACTCTTAACTGATCCTCCGGCCCCCTCCCCTCGGTGGGGTGGGCTGGGGTGGGGGGAAGAAGCGGGTACACGCATATAAATGTGTGGGTGATCCGCGACGACGGAGCCGCAACGCGGCGAAAGTTAATAGCCAGGGGCGCAAGCCCCTGGTTCTGCGCCGACCTCACGATCGCAAGCCCCAACGGGGCGGCCGTGCGTCGCAAGCTCACTGACGCCCCGTTGGGGCTTCGCCGGGTGCCATGCCCACGTCTGCGTGGGCATGTTGATGCGCAACGGAGCATGCCCACGAGGACGTGGGCATGGCACCCAGAAGTCTTACTTCAATACGCCATCAAGCACCTTCTCCTCCCCCGCCGCGAGCTCGAACTCCGCCGTCGCGTCGCCCAAGCGCACGCGGCACGGTTCCCCGCTCAAACTCTTAATCGTCGCCCGCTCGAGCTTCCCCTCAAGCCACGCGAGGGTCACCTCGAACCCGCCGCGCGCGCGCAAACCCGTGACCGATCCCGTCGGCCACGCCGCGGGCAGCGCCGGCAGCAATTGCAGTTCGCCCGCGTGGCTCTGCAGCAACATTTCGCAAATCCCTGCGGTAGCGCCGAAGTTCCCGTCGATCTGAAACGGCGGATGCGCGTCGTAAAGATTCGGATACACGCCGCCGGCGCTCATCTGCTCAGTCGGATTCACCCGTGCAACCTCGCGATTCCGCGCCCCAGGTTCCGACATGAGCCCCCGCAGCATGCGGTACGCGTGATCGCCGTCGTCCAGCCGCGCCCAGAAACAAATCTTCCACGCCATCGACCACCCCGTGCCCGCGTCGCCCCGAGCCGCGAGCGACATGCGCGCCGCCTCAGCCAGCTCCGGCGTCTTCACCTTGGAAATCTGCCGCCCCGGATGCAGCCCGAACAGGTGCGACGTGTGCCGGTGGTTGTCGTTGGGGTCGTCGATGTCGTCCATCCATTCCTGGAGCTGCTTCCACTTGCCGATCTGCGGCGCTACGAGCCGCGAGCGCAATCCCTCGATCCGCTCCCGCAGCGGCTCGTCGACTCCAAGCGCCTCCGACGCCTCAATCGTGTTCGTGAACAAATCCCACACGAGCATCTGGTCGTACGTCACGCCGTCGACGCCCTCGGGGCCGTGCTCCGGCGACCAGCCATTCGGAACGGCGAGCCGCCCGTCCGGCAGCTCCTTCAGCAGCCCGGCCCAGAACAGACTGCACTCCTTGAGCACGGGCCACGCCGTCTCGCGCAAGAATTTCTCATCGCGCGTGAAGGCGTAGTGCTCCCAGTAATGCTGCGCCAGCCACGCATTGCCGCCCATGTTCCACTTGTAGCTCATGTGGCCAAACGGATTGGTCTCGGTCCGCACGGTCCAGCCGAGCAGCGCCTTGTCGTCTTCGTTAATCTTCATCGCCGCCGGAAAGTCGCCCGCCGTCATTCGCGCCCACGCCGGCCGCATGGCGGTGATCCACGCGAACAGCGGCGCCGTGCACTCGCTCAAGTTCGCCGGCTCCGCCAGCCAGTAATTCATCTGAATGTTGATGTTCGTGTGATAGTCGGCCTGCCACGGCGGATTGTTTCGATCGCACCACAAGCCCTGCAAGTTCGCCGGCAGGGCGCCGCGCGACGAGGCAATGAGCAGGTACCGGCCGTATTGGAAAAAGATCTCCTCGAGATCCGGATCGGCGCCGCCGACCGTGTACGCTTCGAGCCGCTGGTCGGTCATCTGCGATGCAACGTCCGCCGGCGTCTCGCCCAACTCAACGTGCACGCGGCCCATCATCGCCGCGAAGTCGACGCGGTGCTCACCGACAAGCTCGTCCCAAGCCTTGGCCGCGGCCGCGTCCGCGTCCTTGGTAATCCGCTCGTGCGGATTCTCGCCGCGAAACTTCTTGCCGGGATCGAGCACGAAGCTCGTGCCCGCGCTCAGAATGACCGTCACCGAATCGCACCCCGTGAACGTTACGTGGTCGCCGTCGGTCGCGACGCTCCCGCCCTCGTGCGTCACCAGCGCCTGCGACTCATACTCCATCGTCACCGGCGAGTCATCGGCCGGGCGATTGCCGCCTCGCCGCCCGCGCCCTCGACGCCCGCCGCCCTGCCCCGTCGCCTCGGTAAACACGCCCGCCGCCGTCAGCCGCGCCCCCTCGGCGACCGTCTCCGCCGCGTGCATGTCCGCCAGCTCGATCGACCCCGTGTACGACCCCGGCTTGTCCGCCTCCATCCGCACGACAATCGCGTGGGCCGGGTGGCTGGCCACATACGTGCGGCGATACGTCACGCTGTTCACCGTGTAAGCCACGCGCCCTTCGGCCTGCTCCAGGTCGAGCTCACGCACGTAGCCGCTCGCCGCCGCATCGTGTCCCGGCAGGTTGATATAGAGATTCCCAAACGCCTGGTACGACCCGCGGATCGTCTCGCTGCCGGTCCACAGCGTCACATCGTTGAACGCCAGCCGTTCGCGCTCGCGCCCGCCGAAGAATTCCGCGCCGATCTGCCCGTTCCCGATCGGCAACGCCCATTGCTCCCACCCCTCGGGCGAATCGGGCGCGGGCGCGCCGTAGCGAAGCACCAAATCCCCCGCACGCCCGCACTCTGGCAACAACCCCGCCAGACCAACTGCAAGCACTACGAAAAGCCGACAGAATCGTCGCATAACCGCCCCTTGTTAGACGTTGAAGCTCGACCGCTTCGCGAATTGACGAGAATCTGCAATCCACGGCAGTCTCAGCCGCGTAATTGACAGTACGACCGACCCGAGTCCGTTGCGCGTCTCATGACAAAAAATTCGACTGGCGCTCGCTAAACCCCGCATGAACGCTTCATGCGGTGATCTCTGAAGGTGAATTGCGCCCGGAC
>JANOIK010000317.1:0-4790 GCA_031407585.1 Planctomycetota bacterium
CGCCTGCCGTCACGCGGCTGAAGTCGCCCGCCGACCACGCCAAGGAGCTGCTGGTCAGCGCGTACCAGCTTTCGCTCACCGCGCAGAACGAGGCCGAGTATTCGCAAATCATTCAGTGGTGCGCGTCGGCGTTGAGAGCCAAAGTCGACGGAGACAGCCAGAAGTTTGGCGCCAACCTGTCGGCCTGGGCGCTCAACCGCCGCGGCCAGGCCCGCGCCGACGAAGGGCAACTGGACCTGGCGCTCGCCGACTTCCGCGCCGCGCTCGAGTTCTCGCCCGACAACTACCGGGCCCTGCACAATCGGGCCGTCACTTACGCCCAGAACGGGCAGTTCGCCGAAGCGTTCGACGACCTGTGCCATGTGATTCTGCTCAAGCCGGACTTCGCGAAGGCGTACTCCAACCGCGCGACGCTCTACGTGCAGGCCGGCGACTTCGACCACGCGATGGCCGACTACGAGGCGGCCCTCTCGGTGGATCCGAAACTGCTGCCGGCGCTCGTCGGCCACGGCCGGGTGTGCCACATGCAGGGCAAGCGCGAAGCAGCGCTCGAAAGTCTAACTGCGGCGATCGCGGTGGATCCGAAGGATGCCGACATCGTTTGCAGCCGGGCTGATTTGTTGGCGGATCTCGGCCGTTACGAGGACGCCCTGGGCGATTACGCCCAGGCGATCGACCTGAATCCGAAGTTCGAGCACGCCTACAGAAACGGGGCCTGGCTGCTCGCCACGTGCCCTGACGAAACGATTCGCGACGCCGACGGCGCGTTGGCCGGCGCCCAGGCGGCTCTCGATTGCGGCTACGGCGAGCGTCACGCGGCGCTCGACACGATGGCCGCCGCACTGGCGAACGCGGGCCGGTTCGAGGAAGCGGTGGGCACGCTCAACCAGGCGATCGAGATCGCTCCGGAGGAGACGCGCACCGTGTACGAGGCGCGGCTGCAGCTCTACGAAGCGGGGCAGCCGTTTCGTACGCATCCGGTGGGCGAGGCCGTCGAAGCGGCGTCGGCGTCGGCTTCGGCGACGGCGTCTGCGATCGAAGAACCCTCCGACGACGCGCAAGAGGCGGTATTCGTCGAGGAGTGACTCGACCTTAGCGCTCTGCGCAAACTTGCCGGAGTCGAGGACGACGCGTTTGCAGGGTCGAGGACGACCTGGCTCGCTTCGGGCTACATCAGCCACCAGTGGCCTGAGTACAGGACCCACAGGCCCATCAGCAGGTTGGTCACCGCGTGGGCGATGATACAGTCCCAGATGCTTTTAGTGCGCAGCATCAACCACGTCACCATGCTGAACCACGCCGCCGCGGCGAACAACTCGCCGGGGTGCATCAGCATCGGCACGGCGGTTCCCACGATGAGCGCGAGTCGATTGACGACCGCGAAGGGGATGAGGTGCCAGTCGATGTCCATGACATAGCGCATCAGGAACCCGCGCAGGAAGAATTCCTCGACGATCGAGATGACCACGACCAGGCCGAAGAAGCGAATCGCGAGGAACCCGTAGGCCCACTGCGGATTGCCTTTGAGCTCCACCAGCGGGTTGAAGCCCGGCCGGCGGACGAAGCTCAGCACGCTACCGAGCCCGAGCGGCTCGAGCAGCGTCTTCTCCAAGTGGAGTTCACAGAGTCCGACCCACACGACGGCGCCGACGATGCCGACGACCCAGGCGATGCCGTGCACGCGGAAGCCGAAGGGCTTGTAGCCGGGGATCACCAGCAACACGGCGAGCGTCGTTAGCGCGATCTTAATCGTGTAAACGGTAGGGTAAAGATCGTAGGGCATCTTGTGTGATCGCTCGTGCAGCAAGACTTCGCGCTGCTTCTCCGCCACGTCGCGAACGGCGGCATTTCCGGTTTCCACCTCCTTCGTGAGCCGTGCGATCTCCGCCTCTTTCTTCGGGTCGGGCGCCGACGGCTCGAACATCCCGCCGATCATGAAAATCACGAACGGCAGCAGATAGGTCACTCCCGGCCAGCGGCGCAGCCAGCCGCTCTTGGGCAGCGGGGCATTGTCCGGGTCGTGGTACGGGCAGACGGGCGGCGCCGGCTTGTCCTCGGCGGGCTGGGAATTGGCGTTCGGCGGTGCGGCTTCGGGCATATGCGTCTCGAGAAAACCGGGCTAGGCAAATCCCGGGGCCAGGCGGTACCTTGCCCCGCCAGACGCCCCGATCTTGTTAAAATCTACCCCATTTGGGCTAGTCCGGGGCACAGCTACCAGTAAAAATGTAGGATCGTACCCGCCCTGGCCCAGGTGCGCTCGCGATTCGCCTCGCGCGTGCCCGATCGGCCGTTGGCTTTGAGGCGCGCCTCGCGGCGCCTCCCTTAAGGCTCCCCAAGTCCACCCGGCGTGCCGCTTAGGGCGTCGCCGGGCCGGACGACATGTTTCGTTACCGTGTGATTCGCTAAAGGCAGTTCGACTATGGACCTCCGCAAAGTTCGCAACATCGGCATCTCGGCCCACATCGATTCGGGCAAGACCACGCTCAGCGAGCGCATCTTGTTCTACTCCGGCCGCATCCACAAGATCGAGGACGTCCGCGGCGGCGGCGACGGCGCCACCATGGACTTCATGGAGCTCGAAAAAGAGCGCGGCATCACGATCACCAGCGCCGCGACCAGCCTCAAGTGGGAAGGCCACGCGATCAACCTGATCGACACGCCCGGCCACGTCGACTTCACCGTCGAGGTCGAGCGCAGCTTGCGCGTCCTCGACGGCGCCGTGCTGGTGCTCTGCTCGGTGGGCGGCGTCCAGTCGCAGTCGATGACCGTCGACCGCCAGATGAAGCGCTACAACGTGCCCCGCCTGGCGTTCATCAACAAGATGGACCGCACCGGCGCCAACCACGAGAGCGTGGTCAAGCAGGTCCGCGACAAGCTCGGCGCCGACGCCGTGCTCATGCAGATCCCCGTCGGCCACGAAGAAAACTTCGCCGGCGTCGTCGACCTCATCACCATGAAGGCATCGTACTTCGACGGCTCCAACGGCGAGAAAGTCCGCGTCGAGCCGATTCCCGCCGAGCTCCAGGAAGAAGCCGCCGAAGCCCGCACCGCCATGCTCGAAGCGCTGTCGATGTACAGCGACGAGCTCATGGAGCTGCTGCTGGGCGAGGAGGAGGTCCCCGAGAAGCTGATCCACAAGATCGTGCGCGAAGCCACGATCAACCAGGGCTTCTCGCCCGTGTTCCTCGGCTCGGCCTACAAGAACAAGGGCGTGCAGTTGCTCATGGACGCGATCACGCGTTACCTGCCCTCGCCGCTCGACCGCGTCTTCACCGCCAACGACCCGAAGAACCCCGGGCAGAAGATCCAACTGGAGAGCGATCCCACCAAGCCGTTCGTGGGCATGTCGTTCAAGATTATGGACGACGAGTTCGGCCAGCTCACCTTCACCCGCGTCTACCAGGGCACGGCGAGGAAGGGCGAGATGTACTTCAACCAGCGCACCGGCAAGAGGGACCGCTTCAGCCGCATCGTGAAGATGCACGCCGACCGCCGCGAAGACATCGACGCGGCCGAGGCCGGCGACATCGTCGCGATCATGGGTCTGGACTGCGCATCGGGCGACACCTACGCCCCCGAGTCGGGCTACGCGACGCTCGAAAATATGTTCGTCGCCGAGCCGGTGATCAAGATGTCGATCAACCCGCTGACGCGCGACGGCGTCGATCGCCTGGGCAAGGCCCTGCAGCGGTTCCGCAAGGAAGACCCCACGTTCAACGTGTTCACGGACGAAGAGACCAGCGAAACCGTGATCGCGGGCATGGGAGAGCTGCACCTTGAAATCTACGTCGAGCGCATCCGCCGCGAGTACCGCGTCGAAGTCGAAGTCGGCGCCCCGAAGGTGAGCTACCGCGAAGCGCCGTCGGTTCCGTACGCGTTCAACCACACGCGCAAGAAGCAAACGGGCGGTTCGGGTCAGTACGGCTGCATCATGGGCACGATGGGCCCCATCACCGACGAGGACCGCATCGAGCATCCCGACGCGGGCGAATTCTTGTTCCTCGACAAGGTGACCGGCGGGCGCATCCCCAAGAACTTCATCCCCGCCATCGAGAAGGGCGTGAAGAACATGCTCACCAAGGGCCCGCTCGCGGGATTCCCCGTGGTGAATTTCAAGTTCCAACTCGAAGACGGCAAGTACCACGACGTCGATAGCTCGGACATGGCGTTCATGCTCACCGCGCAGGAACTGATGCGTGAGGAGTTCGGCAAGATGAAGCCGGCCCTGCTTGAGCCGATCATGCTCGTGGAAATCGAGTGCCCCGAGTCGTTTCAGGGGAGCGTGGTGGGCAACATCTCCAGCCGCCGCGGGATCATGACCAGCTCCGAGACGCAAGGCAAGATGTGCAAGATCATCGCCGACGTCCCGCTGGCCGAAACATTCGGCTACTCGACCGACCTGCGCTCGATGACGCAGGGCCAGGGCACGTTCACGATGGAGCTGTCGAAGTACCGCCCGGTGCCCGGCAACATCCAGATCGAAATCATTGCGGAGCGCAAAGCCGAGCTGCAGCCGGCGTAAGTCTGGCCGCTTGCGGCTTAGCGCGTATTCCAAAAACCATTCAGCCGCGGGGCTCGCCCCGCGGTTTTTTGTTGCGCGCTTGGCGGCCGCGCTCACCGCCCCTTCCGCAGCCGAAACTGATCCGCCAGCTTCTCCCCCGCGAACCCCAGCTCGAAGGCGTGCAGCCCGAAGCGCGTTGACAGTTCCTCGCACACCTTGATGCCGCGCACGCTGTTGCCGCGGGGGTCGAGCAGCGGCGAGAAGATTCCGATGCCGCCGAGTCCCGGCA
>JANOIK010000408.1:0-2958 GCA_031407585.1 Planctomycetota bacterium
TCATCCCCGGCGTCGTCGACGACCAGGTGCACTTCCGCGAGCCGGGCCTCACGCACAAAGAGGACCTGCACTCCGCGTCGCGGGCGTGCGCCGCCGGCGGCGTCACCACGTTTCTGGAAATGCCCAACACGTCGCCGCCCGCCATCACGCAGCAGCGGCTCGACGAAAAACGCCGCCTTGGCGCCGAGAAGTCGTTGGTGAACTTCGGCTTCTACATCGGCGCCACGCCGCACAACATCGACGACCTCCGCACGGCGACCAACACGCCGGGCATCAAGATCTTCATCGGCTCGAGCACCGGCGATCTGCTGGTCGACGACCAGGACGCCCTCGAGCGCATCTTCGCCGAAACCACGCTGCCGCTCACAGCGCACTGCGAAGACGAAGCGACCGTGCGGGCGAACGCCCAACGTCTGATCCTCGAGGGCGCCGTCGTCGACGTGGCCGTTCACTCGCAGATTCGCGACGCGCGCGCCGCGGTGATCGCCACGAGCCGCGCGATCGACCTCGCCAAACGGCACAAGCACCGCTTCCACGTGCTGCACGTGTCAACCGGCGATGAGACCAACCTGCTCGGCGACTACTTCATCGAGGAGCGCAAAGATCCTGCGCGCCGCATGATCACCGCCGAAGCGTGCCCGCATCACCTGCTGCTGAACACGGGCGACTACGGGCGACTCGGCACGCTGGCCCAGATGAACCCCTCGCTCAAGGGGCCGGGCGACAACCGCCGCCTGTGGCAGGCGCTGCACGATGGCCGCATCCAGGTCATCGCGACCGACCACGCCCCGCACACGCTCGCCGAGAAATCGAAGCCCTACCCGCAGTCGCCCTCGGGCATGCCGATTGTCGAGAACAGCCTGGCGCTCATGCTCAACGAAGTGCATCACGGCCGGGCGACGCTCGACGAGGTGGTGCATTGGATGTGCGACGCCCCCTCGCGCGTGTGGGATATCGTGAACAAGGGCCGCATCGCCGTCGGCTACGACGCCGATCTCGTGCTCGTGGACCTCGGCCGCACGCGCACGATTCACAACGCCGAGCAACACACCAAGTGCGGCTGGAGCGCCTGGGACGGCGTCGCGCTCACCGGCTGGCCGGTGCGCACATGGGTCCGCGGCCGCGAGGTGTTTCGCGATGGGCGGCTCGATAACTCGGTCCGCGGCGAGGAAGCCGTGTTCGACCACGCCCGCGGCGGGTACTGGGCGACGGAGAGCTTTGACTGAACGTCACTTCCCGTCGCGCACAGCGTACCGCTCCGGCGTCGCGAGGAACTTCTTGAGCTGCTCCGACCCCGCGAAACGATAAAGCTTCCCATCGAACCACGTCGCGAACTCCGCGAAGCCGGCCTCGGTGCGATCCTTTTCGGCGAGCGTCACGACGCACGCTCCGCCCGCGGCGACGTCGACCGATGCATACTTCGCCGGATCGGCTTTGAACGCGGCCTTGTGCGCCGCGTCCGCGAACAGAAACAGCCGGCCTTCGTACTCGGCCGCGTGAAAGATGCTCCCTCGCACGGACTTGTCCTGATCGACCCGCGACACCGCACAATCGCCCGCGAGCACGGGAATGTACGTCGCCGGATCGGCCAGCAGAGCGTCGTGCTCCTCAGGCCCGGCGGTGAGAAAATCGAGCGTATCGATCCGCACGTGGTCTTCGTACCGGCCGCGAACCCAGGCGCCCTTCGTGCGAATCGTGACGGGACAGTAGCCGCCGAGCAGCGGGTCAGGCGCCAGTGATTCGTCCTCCGCGGCCTCGGACTCCGCCGCCTCGGCGCCCGCAGCCTCGCCTTCAGCGCCTTTCCCATCGGGAGCGGACGGTGGCTCCTGTCCCGCGGGCAACTGGCCGGCGCCGTTGCTCGAGGCGAGCGATCGCGCGCCGGGCGCGGCGCTCTCGCGGTCGTACTGCTCTGGATTTTCCAGGTAGAGCCGTTGCTCGTACGCCCCAGCGAACAGCCGCCGCATGCCGTCGCACAGCACGGCCGTCGTGGGCAGTCCGGCAACATTGCGACCGCGATCGACGCGGCTCACGATGCACTTCCCGTCATCGGCCAGATCGGCGTCGATGAACTTAAGCGGCGCGGCCGCGAACCGCTCTTGCGCTTCGCTGGTCGCGAAGAAATAGAGTCGCCCGCCGCGCATCGAGCCGAACTTCCGGTCGCCGGCGACGCGCTGCCCCGTCTCCGCGTAGGTCACCACGCAGTCGCCGCCAAGCACGGGCGCATACACGATCGGCGCCGCGCTGAAGATCTCGAGCTCGCGCGAACCGGCGAACAGGTATTGGCGGTTGTCGAAAATGGCGCCCAATGCCGCGTCGCCGCGCTGCCACGCCTGCCGGTCGTGCAGCGTGACCACGCAGAACCCGTCGGCGGCCAGCGGCAGCGACGGCGGTTGCGCCGCCTCGCGCGGCTCGAACGGATTCGCCGCGAATCGGCTCGCCGGTTGCCCGCTGGCAGCGCACGGCCAGAGCACCGCCGCCAACACGAATACGAAGCAGGATTTCGACCCCAGATTCATGCCGCGGAGCTTAGCGGCTCGCTGAGAACGCCGCGACGGCGACTGCACGGGCGTGCTATCATGGCCGCCTTCCCCGCGGACAAATTGCGTAAATCATGCAGACCTGTGAACCACGCTTGGCCATTGTCACAGGCGCCGGCGGCGAACTGGGTCGCGCGTTTTGCCTGCGCCTGGCGGCGGTCGGCGACTACCACATCGTGGCCATCGACGCCGACGAAGCCCGGGGCGAAGAGACGCTCAAGCAAATCCGCGCCGTCCGAACGTCGCCGCTCGCCGGAGAGTTCGTGCGAATGGACGTCGCCGATCGCGCCGCGTGGCAGCAACTCGCGACCCGTGTGGCAGCGGACCTCGACGACGGCAAATACTCCGGCCCTGATTTGCTCATCAACAACGCCGGGGTCTGCGCGGCAGCCGAAGCGATCGGCGGCGACGCCGACCACTG
>JANOIK010000420.1:0-2232 GCA_031407585.1 Planctomycetota bacterium
GCCGAGGCGCATCATCTGCTGCACGTGCTGCGCGCCTGCGCCGGCATGGGCGTCGTGCTGTTCGACGGCTCGGGATGCGAGTTCGACGCCGAGGTAACGAAGTGCGGCCGTGCGACCGTCGAGTTGGCTGTGCGTGAACGACGCAGCGTGGATCGCGAGCTCGCGCAGCCGTTCACGCTTGGCGTGCCGTTGCCCAAGGGCGATCGGCAGCGGTGGATCGTCGAGAAAGCGGTCGAGCTGGGCGTTACGCGGCTCGTGCCGTTGGTCACCGAGCGGAGCGTTGCCACCGGCGAACGCGGCGGCGAGAAGCTCGACCGTTATGTGATCGAAGCGAGCAAGCAGTGCGGGCGCAATCGGCTGATGGAGATTGCATCGCCGATGGCGTGGGGAGAGTGGCTGGCCGCGGCGCCGGCGGAGGCGCGGCGGATTGTAGCCGATCCCACGGGCGATGCGCTGCACGCGCGCGATGAAGTCTCTGGTCAACCAACCTTCGCCGCCGTTGGGCCGGAAGGCGGGCTCTCGGAATCGGAAGTCGCCGCCGCGCGCGCCGCGCAGTGGCAAGTCGTCACGCTCGGCCCGCGCATCCTGCGCATCGAAACTGCGGCGATCGCGCTCGTTGTGACACTCACGTAGGGTGGGTGTCTGCACCCACCATTTGCCGACCGGTAGCGGTGGGTGCGGACACCCACCCTACGGGTTACTTTGCTGCGCCGTCTTCGGCGGGTGTCGATTCGCCTTCGGCCTTCGGCGGTTCAATCTCGCCGAACATGTAGCCGCCGTGCTCCTTGTTCCCGCTGGCGAACCAGTAGCCCATGTAGTGGTCTTCGTAGAACATGACGCGGGCGGAGAACGCGCCCATGCCCGGCACGGCGAACGCGTCGAGCGAGATGACCGGCGTGTCGCCTGCCCAGCGAATGGGCAGCGGCAAGGGGAGGGTCACGTCGTGGTCGCCGTACTTGATGCGGGCGGTGACCAGCCACATGTTGCCCTTCATGTGTTTGACCGAAGCCAGCTCGTAGCGCTCGTCGCGCGGCTCCACGTCGCCGGCGCCGTTGACCGTGAAGTGACCGACGAGCGTGCAGCCGCTCAGCATTTTTTCCAGGCGCTCGATCTGCTCGGGCGTGATCTCGGCGTCCGCGTCCGCGCTCGCCGCCAGGGGCGGGAACCCCGCGGGTGCGGCGGCTCCGGCCGGCGGCGTCTCTTGCGCGAAGGCCGAGGCGGCGCCCAGGAGGCTCGTCAAACTGGCGGCAAAGCAGATCGGGCGCAGCAGTCGTTTCATCACGCACCTCATGGAAGGGGGACACATGGCGGTCGCCGCCATTGTATCAAGTGCGTATGAAACCCCACGCCGTCCGTCGGGTGTTGGCCCGGGCGCCCCACCCCTGAACTTCTCGGTGGCCTTCCCATTCGAGGGTTCGCATGCCCACGCGGACGTGGGCATGGCACCCGGACGGACGTCTCGACTACCGCGACGGGTAATACCCGCCGGGGTTCATGAACTGCGTGCTGTGCCCGGTCGTGGGCATGCCGCCCGAGAGGCTCGTGGGCATGATGCCCGCGGTGGTCGCTCGCCGCATCTGCTTCTGCATGCGGCGATACTGCACCTGCTGGGCCTGGTTCATCGTGTTCTGGTCGAGCTGCGGCTTCACGAACGTGTAGTAGTTCGGCACGCCCGAGCTGGATTCGAGTTGGTCGAGGGCCAGGTACGGCGAGATCGACGGCTGGGGCGGCTGCACGCCGGAGTAGGGCTTCATGTACGCGGCGGTCTGCACGGGCTGCGGCGCCGGCATGGCCTGCGAGTTGCCGGTCGAAGCGTAATGCATGGCGCGGGCGCCGCCAAAAAATGTGAGCGCCGGATTGCTGCGGCCGCTCACGCGCTGGTAGCCGCCGGTGTTGCGATACGCCGCCGCGCCGCCGCCGCCGGTGGCGGGGTTGTAGCCGCCGACTTGTCCGTAACCGGCCTGAGCGTGTGCGAGCGACGCCGACAGGGTGAGTCCCAGCGTACAACCGAGCGTGAGAATCGAGATGCGAAGCCGGGGCATGGGACGCCTCCTTGCAAGGCTGCGACGCGCATGGTGCAGGCGCCGCGAGAAAAGCGGTTCGATACGCTCTCAATAATCGGCAAACTCCCCCTGACCGCTGGAGTTGAATTGGTAGAATGGGCTTGGTCTGCTAGCACTTCAACAATGCATTTACCACAGAGGGCACAGAGGACACGGAGGGGGGAAGAGG
>JANOIK010000469.1:0-8391 GCA_031407585.1 Planctomycetota bacterium
AGTACATGCTGGAGAACGCCGCGAAGTCGCCCTTCAAGTTCTACTTTGGCGCCCCGTCGTGCGTGCCGGCGACCACGTTCGAGACAGCCGGCGCCGCGATTTCGGTCGCCGAGGTCGAGCGGCTGCTCGACGACCCGCGGATTCGCTACCTCAGCGAGATGATGAACTTTCCCGGCGTGCTGGGCGGCGATCCCGACTGCCTCGCCAAGATTCGCGCGGCCCAGGCGCGGGACAAGCGGGTCGACGGCCACGCCCCGGGCCTGCGCGGCGCCGCGGCGGCCCGCTACGTCGCCGCCGGCATGACCACCGATCACGAGTGCATCACCAAGGAGGAGGCGCTCGACAAGATCGCGGCCGGCTGCAAAATCTCGATCCGCGAGGGCTCCGCGGCCCGCAATTTCGGCGCCCTCTACACGCTGCTGGCCGAGCACCCCGCGATGACGATGCTGTGCAGCGACGACAAGCATCCCGACGAGTTGCTCGCCGGGCACATCAACGGCCTCGTGCGGCGGGCCGTTGAGCGAGGCGTCGACGTGTTCGACGCACTGCAAGCCGCGTGCGTCAACCCGGTCGAGCACTACGGCCTCGACGTCGGCCTGCTCCGCGCGGGCGACCCGGCGGATTTTATCGAAGTCGACTCGCTGGCGTCGTTCGCCGTGCGGCGCACGTGGATCGACGGCGCCCTGGTGGCCGAGAACGGGCGGACGCACATTCCGCGCGTCGAGCCCGCGGTGGCGAACCAGTTCGTCATCTCGCACGTGGCGCCGGAAGCGTTTGCGGTGCGGGGCGCGCCGGACGCGCAGCTGCAGGTGATCGAGGCGCTCGACGGGCAGCTCATCACGCGGCGGTTGGCAATCGCGCCGCTGGTGGACGAGGGCCTGGCCGTCAGCGACGTGCGGCGGGATGTGCTGAAGATGGTCGTCGTGAACCGCTACCGCAGGGCGCCGCCCGCGATCGCGTTCGTGCGACACTTCGGCCTGAAGAACGGCGCGATGGCCTCGAGCGTGGCGCACGACTCGCACAACGTCATCGCCGTGGGGGTGACCGACGACGACATCGCCGCGGCGGTGAACACGGTGATGGACGCGGGCGGCGGCCTGAGTGCGGTGAGCCATCGCGACGGCGCCCACTGGGTGCTGCCGCTGCCGGTCGCGGGGCTCATGGCCACCGGCACGTGCGCGGAGGTTGCGAACGCGTACCAGGAACTCGACGCGGCGGTGAAAGAATGGGGCTCGCTGCTGCGGGCGCCGTACATGACGCTGTCGTTCATGGCGCTGCTGGTCATCCCCGAGCTGAAGCTGAGCGACCTGGGCCTGTTCGACGGCGGCAAATTCGAATTCACGCCGCTGTTTGCGTGACTCACGAATCCGGATTAACCACCAAGACACAAAGACACCAAGGGGAGAAGAAAAGCTTTCACCGCGAATTATCGCGAATCAGGAAAGAGCTGATTAAAGTCCTATTCGCGCAGATTCGCGTGATTCGCGGTTTCACTTCTCCTTACCTCCTTTCTCTTCTTGGTGTCTTCATGCCTTGGTGGTTTGTTTTCTTAAGGCGGTAGTTCATGGATTCCTTTCTGCAAGCGGCGATTGACGAAGCTCGGCACGGACTCGCCGAGGGTGGGATTCCCATTGGGTCGGTGCTGGTCATTGACGGACAGATCATCGGTCGCGGGCACAATCGGCGCGTCCAGCGCTCCAGCGCGATTCTGCATGCGGAGATGGATTGCCTCGAAAACGCCGGGAGGCTCAAGGCGAGCGACTACCGGCGTTCGACGCTCTACTCCACACTCTCGCCGTGCGACATGTGCAGCGGCACGGCCCTGCTGTACGACATTCCTCGCATCGTGGTCGGCGAGAACCGCACGTTCCAAGGGCCCGAGGCGTACGTCCGCGGCCGCGGCGTGGCGGTCGAGATCGTCGACGACCGCGAGTGCTACGAACTGATGCAGCAGTTCATCGCGGCGAACCCGGCGCTGTGGAACGAGGATATCGGCGAGGAGTAGGATTGCAAATTGGCCATTGGCCATCGCAAATTGCAAATTGAAGAGGCCGTGGAGGGGCGCCACAGTACAATGAATGGCGTTGTCGCGCCGGCCTACTTCCTTCTGATATTTGCAATGGCCATTGGCCAATCCTCAATTTGCAATTCACGCCATGTTCCTCACCCCACGCATCCGCCTGAGGCCGCTCGCTGAGCTTTGCCGGCGATTGGCAACGCAGACGAGCGCCGGCATCCAGGATCGAAGCATTTGGAGCGGCGAAGCCCAGCGCGGCAGCCGCAGTCAGCGCGCCGGCGTGCAGCGCGTCAGCCAAGAACTCGCGCGCGGGCGCGCCATCGACGATGCGCTCGCGTCGACGGGCGACTACTTCCCGGTGCTCTTCCGTCAGATGGTCGCGGTCGGCGACGCCAGCGGCAAGCTCGATCGCACGTATCGCCGGCTGGCCGAGCACTACGAGCACATGCTCACCGCGCGCCGAATGCTGATAGGCGCCCTCATCTGGCCCGGTATCCAGCTCGCCGTCGCGGTGCTGACAATCGGCGTCGTGATCTGGTTCTCGTCGTTCATGAACCTGAAAAACCTCGACGGCACGCCGCTCGATATGTTCGGCTTGGGGCTTACCGGCAGCTCCGGGCTCACGATTTACTTCATGGTGATCGTAACGGCCGCGATTCTCGTAATGCTGTTCGTGCAGGCCTGGTCGCGCGGCATGCTATGGACGCGGTCGCTGCAACGTGCATTGCTGAAAGTCCCGGGAATCGGCAACGCGATTCAAACCCTGGCGCTCGCGCGCTTCACCTGGGCGATGCAGTTGGTGCTCGACACCTCGATGGATCTCCGCAAGGCGCTGCCGCTTGCGCTCGATGCAACAGGCAACGACACGTACCGGCAGCTGGGCCCGCGGGTGGCCGACAACATCACGCGCGGCCTGACGCTGAAGGCCGCCCTCGAAGAAACCGGCGCCTTTCCGCGCGATTTGCTTGAAGCAATCGCCGTCGGTGAGCAAACCGGAATGCTCGCCGAGACCATGCAGCGCGAGTCCGCAGAGTATCAGCGGCGATCTGCCGCGGCGATCGCCGCGCTAGCCTGGATCCTCGGCGGCCTGATCTGGCTGGCCGTCGCCGCTCTGATCATCACGCTGATCTTCCGCCTCTACGGCCAGCACATCGATCAGATCAACGAGCTTGCCGACCCGAACTTCAAGGTTTGAGCAAGCCGCTCGCTACTTCAGGGTGGCACGCCCAAGGTCCGCCGCAGGGCGTGGTCCGGCGAACTGCAACCACGCCCTGCGAAGACTTGGGCGTGCCACCCGAATCGCTCCCAGCTATTCCTTGAGCACCTTATCGATACACATCACTGCCGCAAGGATCAGCTTGCGCGTGGGCGAGTCAGGCGGGATCGCCTCAGAGATGTCCAAAACGTAGTTGTCCGCCGTGGTGAAGAACTCTTTGCCCAGCCCTGTCCATTTTTTGGTCACACGCGCGAGTTGCACGCCGCCGGCGAGGAACTGAAAGTCCCAGCCGGTCCACTTGCCCTTGAGATGGCAGACCTCGCGGTCGCTCGCGTCGTGAACGCTGAACGCGCCGCCGATCGAGAACACCTTCTGTTTGAAGCCGCCAATGGCCTGGTCGTCTTCGTCGTGCACCTTCACCTTCGAGATGAAAATGGTGATCGGCCGCGTGACGCGCACGACCTGAGCGCCACTGAGATCCGTGACGTGTACGTCGAACGGCGTGTTCCGCTTGTAATCGGTGAACCGCAACATCTTGGTGAAGAACCCAAGCGTTGGCTCGCGGCACTCGAGCAGCTTCTCGCCCGAGGCCAGGTCGTAGATGTCGTAGTTGCTGGCGGCCTTGAACAGGCCGACGTGCTCTTTCACCAACAGTTGGTTCGCGTGCTTCCAAGACATGCGCGTCACCCTCGCGGTTTGGTTCGTTGCAATCAGCCGGCACGCGCTAGCGTCCGGTTTCTTCTCACGATTTCGAAACGACTAGAGCGCCAACGAGCGCAGATGTTCGACGACCGATTGGTCGATGTCCGCGGCGGTCGGCAGGCGTCCGGAAAGTGTAGCATGGAGCGGCGCGGCAGGCTCGCCCCGGCGTAGAGCGGCCAAATAGTCGGTCAGCACCGCCGGCGACCCGTGGGGCGACGCCAGCAGAAAATGGACCCAGAGCCATGCTTCGGCGTAGTCGCGTTGGGTCATGGTCGCGGCGTCGGCCAGCGCCTCGAGCCGCGGCAAGTCCGGGCGCCACGTGCCAGCCGCGAGCTGGGCGAGCAGCTGATCGACGTGCGGCCGGTTCACGCCGCGGCGCCCGCGGGCCACCTCGAAGTACTCGGCCAGCCCCTCGTCGAGCCACAGCGGCAGGTTCGGCACGGCCGAATGAAGGTAGCCGTGCGAAACCTCGTGCCGCAGGTCCTCGGCGACTCGATCGCTCCAGTGAGCGTAGACCGAGAGCGTGACGTCGGTCTCTACAAAGATGGCCCGCCGCTCGGGGAAGCTGGGATACCGCGCGGCGACATGGGCACGGTAAGTCGCCTCGTCGGCGAACAAGTAAACGTGAATGGGCTCGTCGCCCGCTGGAACACGGAGCGCATCGCAGATGAGCTGACGCTCGGAGGTCAACTCAGATACCATGCGATGCCCGGGCGGCAAATGGAAGTCGGCGTGGATGATGAGCTGACCCGCGGCTACAGGCGCGCGAAACGCGGCGTCGGCGACCGGCTTGGGCGCAGCGGCGCGTGGCGACAGCAGGCGCGTGGGTACGCACCCACCCAGCGCCGGCGAGAGCAGCAGCATCAAAAACAGCGGAGAAAATCGCATAGAGGGGCGGGAGTTTAGCAGGTCGGTCCTGCACGCCGAACCCCGGATTCACCCCGCGAAACACGCGAAATACGCGAAAACGGGAAGATCAAGAGAATGGCTCGCGCTCAGCGGCCGATCAATCAGCCGGCACGCGCTAGCGTCCGGTTTCTTCGTCAAAGTCTTGAGACTGCCAAAAAGAACGCGGAGCAACCCCGTTCCGATCCCTCCGCTTTCTCTCCTTCTTTCGCGCCATTTCGCGTGTTTCGCGGGCCATCTCCGGCCGCGAGTCAAGCGCGATGGGCGATGAGCTCGTCCAGGGCGGTGCGCAGCCGCGGTAAGATCGCGTCGTACGGAAACTGCCCCAGCGTCTCGCTGCCCCGCTTGAGATTCACCGTCGTCGGCCCGCACCACAGGCCGAGGTCGGCGTCGTCGGTTTCACCGGGGCCGTTCACGCGGCAGCCCATCACGGCAATCGTGATCGCGTGATCCACGGCGTAGCGCGTCATCTCCTTCACCTGCTCGGCCAGCTCGATGAACGCCTCGTTCTCGACGCGCGAGCAACTGGGGCAACTGATGATGTTGAGCGTGTCGAGGCCGAAGTCGACGAACGACCGCACGCGCCCCGCGGCGATGTCCGCGAGAATCTGCCGGCCCGCGGCGATTTCTTCCGGCTTGCGCGGGTTCGACACCGTGAGCGAGACGCGAATCGTGTCGCCGATGCCGCGACTGATGAGTTGTTCGAACGCGATGCGCGTCTTGATGATGCCGTCCGGCGGCAGGCCCGCCTCGGTGACGCCGAGGTGCAGCGGCACGTCGGGCCTCGCTTCCGCGAAGCGGCGATTGACCTCGATCACCTTCTGCGGATCGGAGTCCTTCAGCGACACGCAGTAGCGCGTGAAGCCCAGGTCGTCGAGCGCCGTGCAGTGCTCCCAGGCGCTCGCGAGCATCGGGGCGAGCGAATCGGCGCCGTCGCCCGCGGCGGCGTGGGCCTCGGCTTTCGCCGGGTCGACGCTGCCGCAGTTCACGCCCACGCGGATCGCGCAATCGTTGTCGACGGCAACGCCGGCCAGATACCGCACCTTCTCCTGCCACGGCTTGGCGCGCTCGTGGTGGTACAGATGTCCGGGGTTGTAGCGAATCTTGTCGACGTGCGGCGCCACGAGCTCGGCCAGGCGGTAGTTCTCTTGCAGGTCGACCGAGAGATTCGCCGCCGTCTGCCGGCGGACTTCCGCGAGCGCCGCGGCGTCCTTCGCGTTGTCGACCGCGATGCGCACGACGTCGGCCCCCGCGGCGTGCAGGGCGTTCACCTGCCCGACCGTGGCGTCGACGTCCTGCGTGCGCGTGGCCGTCATGCTCTGCACGGCGATGGGCGCGCCGCCGCCGATCGTCGCCGTGCCGACGCGCACTGCTCGAGTTGGGTTCCTCGTGATCTGCATGACAATCGATGTTATTGAGTTCCCGCGGCTAAGGCCAGCCACAGCATCAGCAGGAAGAAGGCGTTGAACAGGGCGTGGCACACCATCACGGGCACAACGCGATGGGTTCGCTGATACAGATAACCGAGAGCCACGCCGAGAGGCAACAGGGACGCCGGCGCAACGCCTTGGCCCAGGTGAGCCAGGGCGAATAAGGTTCCGCTGATGAGGATTGGCGACCATCCGCCGGGGACGGCGGCGCGCTCGTACACGACGATATCGGCGGCCGGATTTTGCAGTTCGGGGAGTTCGTCGGCAGTGATCTCGCGACCGCCGCGGGCGTGCGCCTCCACGCGCTCCAGCCACCCTTGCAAGATGAGGCGGAACGCGGTTTCCTCGAACAGCGGCGCCCCGATCACGGCAATGGCAAACGCGGCGGCGAGAAACCCGGGCGAGTGCTCGGTCGTCAGCTGCTCGATAAGCGGGTGCCCGGTTTCGGGCTCAAACACGAAGACCAACGTCCACTGCAGCCCCAGCACCGGCGCTAGGATCGCCAGGAACGCGACGGCGCCAGTCGCGACGTCGCGGCCCGCCTGCGCCCAACTTCTCGGCCAGCCAAGATCGATGCGCGTGGCGCCGAAGGCGGCGGCCAGCGCGGCGTGGAAGAGGAGCGCGAGCAACACGAACGTGCCGGCCTGGCTCCAGACCATCCACGCCGGCGTCGCCTCGGGCGGCGCGATGGTCCACGCGTCAGCCGTCGCCGTCATCACGGTTTTTATAGCCACGCTTGCGGTGGATCCCGCGGCGACACTGCTCGTTGCAGCGCTCGCGCCAATTGCGGCAGCGTCGGAGGCGTGCAGCTCGGGCGGGGTGTCGCTGGTGAGACCGAGGGCGCTCGACAGGAATAACAGCAGCGTTGGCGAGAGCACCAGCGCGAGGATCAGCGCCGGCGCGGCGCCGTTCCACGGCACGGGGCGGCGCGGTTCGTACGGGAGCAGCGGCCGGCCATCGAGGTGCCGCTGGAACAACCAGAACAGCACGGCCAAGCTTCCGCCGAGCGCCGCCAGCGGCACGCTCACGGCGATGATTTGGTACGCTTGGCTCATGCGATGATTTCGCCCGGGGCACTCCGGCGGCGGGCGCGCGCCGTTACTCGGCCTCGCGGATGGTCTTCCACGCGGCTTGCATGTAGCCCACGCCCGACCAGATGGTCAGCACGATAGCAATCCACAGCGACGCGACGAGCCCCCACGAAATCCACTGCGGCAGCGTCGCCGAGAGCGTGCGCATGTCGGCGTCGTAGTACATGAGCTGGCCGAGGCTGAATGCGGCGGCCGCGCATTGAAACACCATTTTCCATTTGCCCACCCACTTGGCGGAAAAATCGCCGCCGCGCGTTTCGACGAAGCTCCGCAGCGCGGTGACGATCATCTCGCGAGCCGTCACAAGGACGGCAACCCACGCGGCGATGCCGGACGCGGGCGAGCCATCGACCAACTGCGGCCCCGCGGCCAGGAAGGTATACGCTCCGCACACGATAAGCTTGTCGGCAAACGGGTCAAGAATTCTGCCGAGCTGGGTAATCTGGCCGTACTTGCGGGCCCAGTAGCCGTCGACCCAGTCCGTGCCGGCCGCGATGAGGAACACGGCGAGGCTGGCCGGGAATAGTCTCAAAGCCATGAGCACGAACAGCACGACGGCAAGCACGAGCCGCGAGACCGTCACCGCATTGGGGACGTTTAGCACGCGCGCGGGTTTGGCGTTGAGGGCTGTTTGGGCCATGAGGGTGACCGTTCATAATACCCCCGGCCGCTGGCCGGGGGCTAAATGGCGAATCAACGTGTCAGCGAGGTTTTCCGCTGGCGGCGGCCACTAAATCATACTCCCGGCTGGCGACGATCTCACATGGCACAATCGCGCCAGGCCGCAGGCCGGCGCCGGTGACGTACACAACGCCGTCGACGTCGGGCGCGTCGGCGTACGAACGGCCGACCCACACGTCGCGCTCGCCGGGGAGCGGGCCGTCGATCACCACGTCGAGCTGGCGGCCGATCTGGCGCGCGTTCCACGCGAACGCGATTTTCTGCTGCACGCCCATGAGCGTCGCTTGCCGCTGGAGCTTCACCTCCTCGGGCAGATGGTCGGGCAGGCGCGCCGCGGGCGTGTCGGGC
>JANOIK010001080.1:0-2922 GCA_031407585.1 Planctomycetota bacterium
ATCGACTCCAAAAACCGTCCGAACAAATAATGGCTATCATGCGGCCCCGCCGAGGCCTCGGGATGGTACTGCACGCTGAACGCCGGAAACTCGCGGTGTGCGACGCCCTCGATCGTCTGGTCGTTGAGGCTGCGGTGCGTCACCTCGAGGCTTGCCGGCAGCGATGCCTCGTCGACCGCGAAGCCGTGATTCTGCGACGTGATCTCCACGAGCCCATCATCGAGCCGCTGCACCGGGTGATTCGCCCCGCGATGCCCAAACTTCAGCTTGAACGTCTTCGCCCCGCACGCCAGCGACAGCAGTTGGTGCCCCAGGCAAATCCCAAACACGGGCGCCTTGCCGAGCAACCCGCGGATTGTGCCGATGGCGTACTCCAGCGGCTCCGGATCGCCGGGCCCATTCGAAAGAAACACGCCGTCCGGCTTGTGCGCCAGCACGTCGTCCGCCGTCGCCGTCCCCGGCACGATCGTCACCCGACACCCCTGGTCCACCAAGTGCCGAGGAATGTTCCACTTCATGCCGTAATCCAGCGCCACGACGTGAAAGGCGGAGGGCGGAAGGCGGAGGGCGGAAGGCGGAACCTCGGCATCGTCGGCCCCTTCCGCCTTCCCCCTTCCGCCTTCCCCCTTCAAGACCGTCCACTCACTCACCGTCTCATCCCAGGCACTCGCCCCCGCCGGCATGACCTCGCGCACCAAATCCCGCCCCACCAGCCCCGGGCTCGCCTTGGCCTTCGCCACCAAGCTCGCGTCATCGAGATCAGTCGTCGAAATCACGCCGCGCATCGCCCCGCGCGACCGCAGCCGCCGCACGAGCGCCCGCGTATCGATCGACTCGATCGCCACGACGCCCCAGTGCTTCAGGTATTCGCCGAGTGACCCCGACGAGCGAAAGTTGCTCTCCACCCGGCTATGTTCCCGCACGATGAACCCGGCCAAATGCGGCCGTGAGCTCTCGAGATCCCCGTCGTTCACCCCATAGTTGCCAATCTGCGGATACGTCATCGTGACGATCTGCCCGCGATAGCTGGGATCGGTGAGGATCTCCTGATACCCGGTCATCGAGGTGTTGAAGCACACCTCGCCATCGACCTCGCCGGCAGCGCCGATCGACGCGCCCGAGAGCACAGTTCCATCTTCAAGTGCAAGCTTGGCGGGAGTGGTCATTGAATAAGGCTGGAGGCCGGAGACTGGAGGCTGTAGGCGCAAGACCGTAACAGTGTTTGGTGCATTGTGTACTGCGAAGCAGTTCCATCATTCAGCCCAGGGTTCGACGCGCAGCGTCGTACCCTGGGTTCCGAACCCGCGCGAACATTCAACCCTGAAAGGGTTGCATCACCTCATGCGGCGCCGCGACTTGCCTCTTCGGGCGATTCCCTCGCCGTGAACGCTGTCTGCACTGCATCGCATGCATCGGGTCCTAACGATCATACCGACGACGCCCGCCATGGGCGAGACGCTCATGCCGCCGGGCGTCTCTCGGCCCCGCGATTGATGAAGAATCGCCCGAGGCCGCGACGATACGCAATCACGGGCTGTGGGTCTCCGGTTCGGTCGCACCCCCCTCGCGACCACACCGGTCAGCCTAACAAAGAGGGCCCCTGCTTCGGCGAGCAGGGGCCCTTATTTTTTGCGCTGCCGGGAATATTTAGCCGCGGAGCTCGCTCCGCGCGTCCCCGAGGCAGCCCTGCTATAATGCCAGCGGAGGACCTCGCCATGTCCAGCTATGACGCACTCTTATCCGCCGCTGCCCAATTGCCGCTTGATGACCGCCTACGGCTGATCAGCGACCTCTCTGAAACGGTGCCAAACGACCGCGAGATCCCGCTGTCTCCTGAATGGTTGGCAGAGATCGAGCGCCGCTCTGCGAAGTACGAATCAGGCGAGGCCAAGCTCGAAGACTGGGAATCTGTCCGCCAGCGGCTCTTCCACAGGGTGAATGCGTCCCGTGAAGCTTAGGTTCGAAGAGGAGGCCACGGACGAGTTGGAAGAAGCACTCGACTGGTACTCAGCGAGAAGTCTTGATGCGGAAGCCGCGCTCGCGGACGCAGTTGACGAAGCACTCACCAAAATACTGTGTGCGCCGAATCGGTTTCTAAGAATACCCCCGTCTCATCGTGCATTTCCCGCCACAAAATTCCCTTACCAGATCATCTACCGCATCGACGGCGAGTTGATCGTCATCGCGGCCATCGCTCATACGTCCCGGCGGCCGGGCTACTGGAAACGACGACGCTAATTCCCCTTTCGCGCCCATTCGCGAGATTCGCGGCAAAAAAAGAATTGGGACTTGGAATTTCTCGCCGCGAATCACACGAATCGGCGCGAATCAGGAGAGTCGACGCGAGCCCTCGCATCTCACGATCATCCCACTTCATTGGTGCTCTTCGTGTCATTCGTGGTTCTCCCATCCCCTCTTTCCTGATTAGCGCTTATTCGCGTGATTCGCGGCAAAAGAATTGAATCAGGTTTCGCGGCCTACCCCTTCCACCCCCAATCCCGCCGCAACGCCTTCCACGCGGTTAGCGGGGCTGTTATCGCGATGACCGCAAACACCGTGGTCAGCACGGTGGCCACTTGCGCATCCGTCGCTAATCCCAGGCTGTCCAAGAACGTGCCCACGCAGTACACCAGCCCGAGCCCCACGGCAAACGTGGCGATCGCCGCAATCACGGGCTGACGCAACACGATGATCGCCAGCGTCGCGAGCAAGAATGCAGTCGCTTGAATGCCGAAGCCCACGCCGAGAAGCTCCGCCGAAAGCGGAAATTCGCCTTGGTAACGGATTGATCCTCCGAAGACTTTCACCACGGCGAGACTTGCGAGTGGTCCCAGCGCGAGCACGCCGATCGTGATCGCGAGTCCCGCGAGCAGCTTCGTCCAAAACCACCGGTCCACCGGAATCGGCCGCGACCGCCAAAAC
>JANOIK010000510.1:0-2553 GCA_031407585.1 Planctomycetota bacterium
CGTGGGCGACACGTTCCTGGGCAACATCTGGGTGATCGACCGCAAGAGCGGCCAGCGCACGCTGCTGACCACCGGTCACGAGATGCGCCCCGACCACGCGCACCCGATCTTCAGCCCGGACAGCAGGCGCGTGCTCATCCAATCGGGGAAGCTTTCCGGCGGCGAGAATCTCAATCTGATGGTGATCGCGCTGCCCGAATCGCTGCTCGGGTCGCCGCCCGAGGCGAAATAGCCGTGGGTCGTTCGGCCTGGAATTTCAAAGCGGCCGACCGATCGGCGTCACAATCGTCCCCGAACCGGCGACCGTTACCCGCACGCGCAGCGTCGCCGCCGGGGGGATTTCGGACTAGAATGCTCGCAGGCCCCTCACTAAGCGTGTCCTACGGCCGCTCGGATCCCGAAGGCCGCTCGGAAAAATTTAGACGCCGACGAATTTCATGACCCCCAACGTCGGCTCCCCCGAAGTCTCTCAGGCACTGCTTGCCGCGATCATCGCTTCGAGCGACGACGCGATCATCAGCAAAGATCTCACCGGCATCGTTCGCAGCTGGAACCAGTCCGCCGAGCGCATCTTCGGCTACACGGCGGACGAGATGATCGGCAAGTCGATCACGACCCTGTTCCCGCCCGACCGGCTCGATGAAGAGCCCCAGATCCTCGCCCGTCTCCAGCGCGGCGAGCGCGTCGAGCACTTCCAAACGATCCGCCTGCGCAAAGACGGCACGCCCGTCGCCATCTCCGCGACGATCTCGCCCATTCACGATCGCGAGGGAAAGGTCATCGGCGCCTCCAAGGTCGCTCGCGACGTGACGCAGGCCGTCGAACTGGAAGGCCGCTTCAAGGCGATCATCGCTTCGAGCGACGACGCCATTATCAGCAAGGATCTCACCGGCGTCGTCCGCAGTTGGAACGAATCGGCCGAGCGGATCTTCGGCTACACGGCGGACGAAATGATTGGCAAATCCATCACCGTCCTCTTTCCTACCGACCGGCTCGAGGAGGAGCCTAAGATTCTCGAACAACTCCGTCGCGGGCAGCGCGTGGACCATTTTGAAACGGTTCGGCTCAGCAAGGACGGCCGGCTGGTGGACGTGTCGGTCACCATCTCGCCCGTGAAAGGTCCGGCGGGCGAGATCATCGGCGTCTCGAAGGTCGCCCGCGACATCACCAGCATCAAACGAATCCTGCGCGAACGCGAGGAATTGCTCGAGCGCGAGACCGCGGCCCGGTCGGAAGCCGAGCGCGTCGGTCGCATGAAGGACGAATTTCTCGCCACGCTGTCGCACGAGCTGCGCACGCCGCTGAACGCCATTCTGGGTTGGGCGACCATTCTTCGCACCGAAGCGACCGCCGACCCGGCCGATTTGGAGCAGGGCCTCGAGATCATCGAACGCAATGCACGCGCTCAGGCTCAGCTCATCGAAGAACTCCTCGACATGTCCCGCATCATCAACGGCAAGCTGCGGCTCGACGTCCAAGCCGTCGACTTGCAAGTCATTATCCACGAGGCCATCGAGTCGGTGCGTCCCGCGGCGGACGCCAAGGGCATTCGCCTCGCCCGGATCCTCGATTCCCAAAGCGGGTCGATCACGGGCGATCCGAATCGCCTGCAGCAGGTGCTTTCCAACCTGCTCACCAACGCCGTGAAATTCACGCCCAAGGGCGGGCGCATTCAAGTGGTTCTCCGCCGCGTCAACTCGCACGTGGAAATTAGCGTCGCCGACTCGGGCCAGGGAATCGCACCGGAGTTCGTGCCGCAACTCTTCACCCGCTTCTCGCAGGCCGATACCTCGATCGCCCGTCACTACGGCGGCTTGGGGCTGGGATTGGCCCTCGTCAAATCGCTCGTGGAACTGCACGGCGGCAGCGTCAAAGCCTCGAGTGCAGGGCTCGGCCAAGGCGCCACGTTTGTCATCTCGCTGCCGCTGACGGCGGTTCGCCACGACGAGCTCGGGCCGGCCCTGACGCCCGCGCCGTCCCCCGTCGCCGCCGCGGGAGCAAATCCCGACCTCCGCGGATTCCACATTCTGGTGATCGACGACGAGGCCGACGCCCGCAAGTTGATCCAGCACATTCTCCAAATGTGCCACGCGACCGTCACGACCGCCGCCGGCGCGGCCGAGGGCCTCGAAGCGGTCAAGCAGCACCGCCCCGACATGGTGCTGAGCGACGTCGGCATGCCGGCCGAGGACGGTTATCAGTTCCTCGCAAAACTGCGCCGGCTCTCCGACGCTGAAGGCGGCGACACGCCGGCGGTCGCGCTCACCGCGTTCGCCCGCGCCGAGGACCGCCGCCGCGCCCTGATGGCCGGTTTCCAAATGCATCTGCCGAAGCCCGTCGAACCGGCGGAGCTGCTCGCAGTCGTTGCGAATCTCTGCGCCGCCAACCGCCGCCGCAAGTCACGCGGGTGATTCCGCCAGCAGCCGCATCAGCGTCGCCATATCCACGGGCTTCACCAGGTGATGATCGAAGCCCACGTCGCGCGTGAGTTGCCGATCGCCGTCCTGCCCCCAGCCCGTTTGGGCGATCATGATCGGCTGCCGCTCCCAGGGC
>JANOIK010001084.1:0-2339 GCA_031407585.1 Planctomycetota bacterium
AGCCAGATTCCCGCGCTGCAGTTTTCGCAGAACGTGGGGCAAGTGTTTTTGGGCATCAATCTCAAATGCGCCTCGTGCCACGACAGCTTTGTGGATCACTGGAAGCTCACGGATTCCTACGGCCTCGCGGCGATCATCAGCGACGAGCCGATGGAGCTCTACCGTTGCGACAAGCCGACCGGCGCCGTGGCGGAAGCGCGGTTTCTGTTCCCCGAGTTGGGGAAAGTCGATCCGCAGGCCCCGCGCGACGAGCGGCTCAAGCAGCTTGCAAAGCTCATGACCGACCGCCGCAACGGACGGCTCACGCGCACCATCGTCAACCGGCTGTGGCATCGGCTTATGGGACGCGGCATCGTGCACCCGGTCGACTCGATGGGCACGGCGCCGTGGAGCGAGGACTTGCTCGACCAACTGGCGATTCACCTCGCCGATTCCGACTACGACTTGAAGAAAACGCTCGAGCTCATCGCGACGTCGCGGGTTTACGGCATGCAAACGGCCGCCTGGGACGAAGGGGCGCCGGCTGATGATTTCGTGTTTGCCGGCCCGGCGCCGAAGCGGATGACGGCAGAACAATTCGCGGACGCGCTTTCCGCGCTGACTGGAGTGGCAGCCGAGGAAACGGACGATGATGACGTTTTCGTGGAGCTGGCCGCCGCAAATGACGGCGGGCCTGGGCGTCCCTTCGTGCGCGCCTCGCTCGTGGAATCGACGTCGCTCACCCGCACCTTAGGCCGGCCCAATCGGGAGCAGGTCGTTACGTCGCGGCCGACGGAGCTGACGACGCTCGAAGCCCTGGAGTTGAGCAATGGCCAGCCGCTGGCGGACCTGTTGCACGCGGGCGCGGAAAAACTGCTAGCAGGCACGCCGCAGGACGCCAAGGAGTTGTGCCGCAAGGTGTTTTTCGCCGCACTTTCTCGCGAACCGACGGCGGAGGAGCTATCGGACCTGATCGAACATGCGGAGAGTCCGCTCACCGCCGACGGGCTGGCCGACGCCTTGTGGTGCATCGTCATGCTGCCAGAATTCCAACACGTGCGATAATAGCAATCTAGATCGGATGCGCGACGCAACCCGCCATGGCAATGAAATCTGACCTCCATCGCCGAGACTTCCTTCGCACTACGTCGGCCGCTGCGCTGGCCGCGCTAGGAGCTTCCGAACCGCGGCAGATCCTCGCAGCCGACGGCGCCGCTCCGGTCGTTCAACCCCTGCCTCGCGCCGATGCCTGCATTCTCCTGTGGATGGCCGGCGGCATGGCTTCGCCCGACACGTTCGATCCGAAGCGCTATCAGCCGTTCGAGTCGGGCCTCCCCGTCGAGCGCGTGATGAGCACCTTCCCCGCGATCGACACGGCGGTCGACAACATCAAGTTCACTGAAGGCCTCGAGCATCTCGCCGGCGTCATCGACCGCGGCACGCTGGTTCGCTCGCACGTGCAGCCCGACCTGGGGCACATCCTTCACTCGCGGCATCAGTACCACTGGCACACGGGCTACGTGCCGCCGCAAACTGTCGCGGCGCCGCACATCGGGGCTTGGATGTCCCGGTTGCTCGGGCCGCGAAATCCCGTGATGCCGGCGTTCATCGACATCGGCCAACGGCTCGACATCGGCGGAGAACGCGAAGAGCTGAAGGCGTTTCACACCGCCGGTTTTCTGGGAGGCGAATATGGCCCGTTCATGCTGCCCGACCCCGCCTACGCCGTCTCGGCCGTGCGACCGCCCAAGGGCATGACCCCCGCGCGTTTCGAGGCCCGCTACAAGCACTACCGCGAGCTCGTGTTGCGCTCCCCCCTGGGTGAGCAGGCGAGCGACCACCAACAGCAGTCGATGATCCGCGCGATGGAGAATGCGTACCGATTGCTGAATTCGCCGGAGCGCGTCGCCTTTGACCTCGCGCTAGAGCCGCGCGAAAGCTACGCCAAGTACGACACGGGCCGATTCGGCCTCGGGTGTTTGCTCGCGCGGCGGCTCGTCGAGTCGGGCGCCCGGTTCATCGAGGTAACGACCGAGTACGTGCCGTTTGAGGGTTGGGACACGCACGAGGAAGGCCACTCCCGCGCGGTCCGCATGAAGCAGTCCATCGATCGGCCGATCGCGCAGCTCATTCGCGACCTGGACGACCGCGGGCTGCTCGACCGCACGCTGGTGATCGTCGCGAGCGAGTTCAGCCGCGACATGATGATCGAAGGCGTTCCCGGCAGCACGGCCAAGGATCAGTCGCGGGCCATCAGCGATGTGCTGCTCGAGGCGAAGCACTACGGGCTGCACCGGCACTTCACCGGCGGATCGAGCCTGCTGATGTTCGGCGGCGGCGTGAAACGCGGTGCACTCTAC
>JANOIK010000638.1:0-1781 GCA_031407585.1 Planctomycetota bacterium
GTCAAGGCGACGATCGTAATGCCCCTGGCCCAATCTCGTTGCCTCAGCCCTCTTGCCACCTCATATCCGTTCATCTTAGGCAGTCCCAGGTCGAGCAACACAAGTTCCGGCCGAAATGCCTCCGCCTCGTCAATCGCCGCCACGCCGTCATGGGCCACTCTCGTTTCGTGCCCGTTGATCTTCAGCAGCGTCGAGAGTGAGAGGGCCGAGTCGATGTTGTCGTCAACGACGAGAATCCGACGCGCCTTGGAGATTGGCGGAGCACCGCGCGGGGCCGGGGACGCCGCCGTCTTTTCCGTTGCCAGCGGAAGCCGAACGACAAACTCGCTGCCGGCTCCAAGGCCGCCGCTGTGCACCGAGATGGTTCCGCCATGCATCTCCACAAGGCGGCGGACCAAAGTCAGTCCGATTCCTAGGCCGCTTTGCGTGCGCTCAAGCGATGTATCAACCTGACCGAACATGTCGAAAATGCGTCCGAGTTGATCCTCCGCAATACCGATGCCTTCGTCTTGCATGCGGATGACTACGTCATCATTGTCTTTGGTCGCCGAAAGCCAAATCCTTCCGCCTTCATAACTAAATTTGACGGCGTTGTTGACCAAATTTCCTACGATTTGCGTAAGACGCGTCGGATCCGCGTGAACATAGAGCGGCGTGGAAGGCGCCGTGACCGTCAGGGTAATGCCTTTTTTCTCGCAAGCGTCCTTGGCTGTTTCCACGGCTTGATGAACGATCGACCCAATCTCGACATGGCCGAGTCGAAGTTGAATGGCGCCACGACTGATTCGGCTGACGTCCAGCAGGTCATCGACCAAGCGCACCATCTGGCCGACTTGTCGTTCCATCATGTCGGACGCGGTGCGTACATACTCGTCCTGCGAGTTCGATTGCTGAAGGATTCGCGTCGCATTGCTAATGGGAGCGAGGGGATTGCGAAGCTCGTGCGCCAGCGTCGCCAAGAATTCATCCTTCCGGCGGCTGGCCTCGGACAACTCGGCGGCAATTTGCCTTAGTCGTTCCTCGTCCTCCCTGCGGGCCGTAATATCTCGCGATACGGAGACAAAGCGGACCACGCTCCCCCCGGCATCGAGAATGGGCGACACCATCACGTCCCACCACTTCCACGTGCCCTTCGCGGTCGGGCAGTCCCTTTGGAAGCGACTGCTGTGTTCTGTACGCGCCGTCTCCAACGCTCGACGCACTTCGTCCCGTGCTTCTTCCGGCCAAAGTTCAGCCCACGGCCGGCCTTGGAATTGTGCGAAATCGTCGATCTCCATAATGCAGAGCCCATTGGCGTTCATCCGCAAGATTCGGCCGTCCGCATCAAGCACCTTCACGCAGTCGGGGCCGCTCTCAAAAACGCTGCGGCTGAACGCTTCACTATCAGCCATCGCGGCGACCGCGCGCTGCCGCTCCGTGATATCGCGCAGAAATGCAGTGAACTGGGGAGGACCGTCCACGGGAATCGCCGTCACCGACAGTTCCACCGACAGCTCGCGGCCATCGGCGTGCATTGCCGAAAGCTCAAGACGATTGTTGATCACCGGACCTTCGCCGGTTGATAAATAGCGAACCAAGCCCTGCCGATGACTTTCCCGGTACCTCGCCGGGATGATGACGTCCGCCAAGTCTCGGCCTAAAACCTGGTCGCGGCTGTGGCCGAAGGTTTGTTCGGCCGCCTTATTGAACTCGATAATCGTCCCTGTGTGGTCCATGCTAATGATGCAATCGAGCGCCATTTCGAACATCGACCGCTTGCGCTCTTCGCTCGCTTGGAGGGC
>JANOIK010000649.1:0-8375 GCA_031407585.1 Planctomycetota bacterium
GGCCTCGTCTTCGTGGCCATGTTGAATCACGGTAGGACATGCTCACGCGGACGAGAGCATGCCACGCGCTCTGGTCGTCAACTCCCCTAGTCGAACTCCAACCGGATGACTTCCAACTCCCCGCCGAGCATCGAGGGCCCACGGTGGGCCGTCACTTGCACGTCTTCGGTCAGCCCCATCGTGTCGCCGTCGTTGATCAGCTTGCGACGTTCGAGTTGGTAGTGGGCGACGTTGTAGACGAAGCTCACAAGTTGCGGCGCCTCGCCCTGGAACTTGGGAACCTCGAGTTCCTCGCTCCCTAGCGCATCGAGTCCCGTCGTGTAGAGTCGCAGTGCGCCGCCGTCCGTGCGTTCGACGCGGAAGTCGACCCACAGGAACAGCGGCATGTGCTCGGGGCTCGCGTCCGAAGCCTGCTCGAGGAATCCGCTCACCGGATGTACAAGGCGCCCCGGGCCCCAGAACACGCCCACGCTCGGCGCCGTCGCCGCGACCGCCGCGGTGAGCCGCGTGAGTGCAAGCGATTTGTGAACCGCCCTGCCCCCTTCGTCGACCATCGTCACGAGTGCGTGCGCCGAGTGCCCGCTCAGCGTCTCCGCTGCTTCCGGCCAGTACCACGCCGTGGCCGCCGGCCCCTCGAGCTGCCCCGCGGGAATCGGCCGCGGCACGAGCGTCGCCGCGGCGGTGTAGTCGCCGATCGTGAACGTCAGCAGGTTCTCGGTCGACCCGGCCGGCTTGAGCGGGTCCGCATCGAGAAAGTGCTCGGCATGCCACGCGGCCACGCGCTCGAACGCCGGAAGTTCGGCGCGGTCCAGCGCAATCAGCGTCAACCATTTGAGCGGGTGCGACATCACGCCCCTCCGCCCGCCGTGGCGACGCGCCGCGCCTGCACGACGCGCGGCAGATTCGCGAGATCCTTGAGTGTGGGCTGCCGCTCGAGCCCGGCTGTCGCGTCGACGAGCATTTCCGTACGCGCGGCGGTCGAAGGGCCAATCTCCACGAGCAGCCATCCGCCCGGTCGCAGCCGCTCGGTCGCTTGCGGTAGGAGTCGCTCGATCACGGCCGTGCCCTGCTCTCCCCCGTCGAGGGCAAGCGCCGGCTCGAACTTCCGTACATCCGCGATGAGCGTCGCCATTTCGCCGCTGGTCACATACGGCGGGCTGCTGACAACAAGATCGAGCTCCGCAGGAACTGGTACGCCGGATAGCACGTCGGACTCGATGAACTCGATGCGGTCGCTTACGCCGTGTCGCTCGGCGTTGCGCAGCGCGACCGCGAGCGCCGCGGGGCTGACGTCGATCGCGGTGACCTGCGCCTTTGGCAGATGCTTGGCGAGTGCGATCGCCAGCACGCCGCTGCCCGTACCCACATCGGCGATGCGCAGCGCTCGATCCGCCGCCGTGGCCATTTCCTTCGCCAGGTCGAGCGCCCGCACCACGAGCAACTCAGTCTCCGGCCGCGGGATCAGCACGTCGGGCGTCACCGCGAACGACAGCGAGAAAAACTCCCGCTGCCCCACGAGATACGCCACCGGCTTCCCGCCCGCGCGCTCCTTCACCAGCGACCGGAACCGCTCCCGCAGCTCGTCAGGCGCCACATCCTCGAACGTCGTGTACAGCTCGATCCGCTTGCACCCCTTGGCATGAGCCAGCAGCACCTCGGCATCGAGCCGTGGGCTCTCGGCGCCCTTGTCGCGCAGAAAATCCGTCGTCCAGGTCAGAAGGCGGCCAATGGTCCAGGGAGCATCGGGCATGGGGCACGAACGAGAAGGGGACGCGGATGAACGCGGATTGAGCGAATGTGCGCGGATCAGAACAGGACGTATTAAAACCTTAATCTCGATCTGCGAAAATCGGCCAAATCCGCGTTCCTCCGCGGCCAATTCCCCGTCATCATTCCGCCACTGCGAATGCGTCCCGTAACTGCTGCCGATCGTAATCCACCAGCGCGTCGGTCACCGCCTGCAAGTTGCCCGCGATGATCTGGTCGAGCTTGTACAGGGTGAGCCCGATGCGGTGGTCGGTCACGCGATTGTCGGGGAAGTTGTACGTGCGAATCCGCGCGCTGCGATCGCCGGAGCCGACGAGCGTTTTCCGCTGATCGGAGCGCCGCTGCAGCTCTTCCTCGCGCAGTTTCTCGTAAATCCGCGTCTTCAGCACGCGCAGCGCCTTGGCGATGTTCTTGTGCTGGCTCTTTTCGTCCTGGCACTGGACGACGATGCCCGTTTCGTAGTGGGTGAGCCGCACGGCGCTCTCGGTCTTGTTGACGTGCTGCCCGCCGGGGCCGCTGGCGCAGAACTTGTCGAGCCGGTAGTCGTCCGGCTTGATGTTCACCTCGACGTCCTCCGGCTCGGGCATCACCGCCACGGTCGCCAGCGACGTGTGGATGCGGCCCTGCGTCTCCGTCGTCGGCACGCGCTGCACGCGGTGGCCGCCGCTCTCGTACTGCAGCTCGCGGTAGACGCCGTCGCCTTCGAAGGCGAGCGACATTTCTTTGAAACCGCCGAGCTCCGTGGCCGAGTGATCGAGCACTTCGATCTTCCAGCGTTTCTGCTCGGCGTGATACTTGTACATTTCGTACAGGTTGCGAGCGAAGAGCGCCGCCTCGTCGCCGCCGGTGCCGGCGCGAATCTCCATGATGCACCGCATGCGATTCGCGTCGGCGCCGCCGAGCGTTAGCTCCAGCAGCTCGTTCCACAGCGACTCGCGCTGCTCGACCAGATTGGGCAGCTCGGCCTCGGCCAGCTCGCGAACCTCCAGATCGTCACCCGCAACCATGTCGCGCGCGTCAGCGATCTGGTCGTTCAACTCCTTGAACCGGCGATACTTCTGCGCGAGCTTGGCGAGCGAACCGCGTTCGCGCGCCACCGCGGCGATGCGGGCGCCGTCCGTCTGCACTGCGGGGTCGAGCAGTTGAGCGTCGAGCTCCTCGAACCGCGCCAGCTTTTGTTCAAGGAGATCTCGCATGACAGGAGGGCAAGGGGTTGGAGAACGTAAGCTGAATGTCGGCTGCGCAAAAACAGAGGCGCGCCAAATCGCGCGCCCCTAGCCCTCCTCGCAAGAGGAGGGTTCGCTCCGACGTAGCTACTTCTCGGCCTTGACCTTCTTGCCGCCGAGGCTGGCGATGCCGCTCTTGGCGAACTTGTTGTTGAACTTCTCGATGCGCCCGGCCGCGTCGACGAACTTCAGCTTGCCCGTGTAGAAGGGATGGCAGGCGTTGCAGATATCGACCTTCAACTCCTTGCGGGTGCTGCGCGTGACAAACGAGTTGCCGCAGCCGCAGGTGACTTGCGTTTCGTAGTAGCCGGGATGGATGGCGTCTTGCATGGCTTGCCTCGCGCGTAAGTAGCGAAAGCTGGTCGAAGGAATCGAATCTCAAAGTTTATCCGGGCGGATTGCCGCGAGCAAGGGCCGCTAACCCCTCGCATATAGCCCCGCCGCTCGTGGCAGGCGGCTCGCGGAGCTAGCTGCGCGGCTAAATGGGGGAGGGCGTTGCGGAGGGGTGGCGGCGGCGTAGGCGGTCGGCCAGCAGGGTGTCGATCAGGAGCTGCTCGACGTGGTAGGCGACCATGGGCAGCACCGCGAGGCCGCCGAATTGGATGGCGATCGCCAGGCCCACCATGAGCGTTTTCTGGCTGCCGGCGAAGGCAACGCCGATTTGGTCGGGGCGGGACATTCCGAATCGCCCTGCGGTCCAGAATCCGACGCCCCAGGCTGCGAGGTGCACGGCGGCGACGAGCGCCATCATCGCGGCGATCTGCCCGGCGAGCGGCGCGACGCCGCCCTCGATCCGCGCGACTTGCCGGCCGCACTCCACGGCGCCGGCGAACACCATCGTGAGGATGCCGAGTTGCGCATACAGGCTGAGCCCCGACGCGCGTCGCGTGGCCCAGGCGCGCACGGGGGGAATCGCTCGCAGCAATTGGCCGACGACGATCGGGAGCGCGACCATAAGAGCGAGCCTCACGACCAGTCGTGAAAAATCCTGCTGCGAGTTTCCGACGGCGCGACCGACGAGCAAGTGCAACCATGCGGGCGTGGCGAGGAAGCACAGTAGACTGGTCGCCATCGTCGTGAGCACAGCGATCGTGTCGTTGCCGCCGGCGCGGCGGGTCCACACCGCAGCCGACGCTTGGGTACACGGCACGGCGGCGGCGACGATCATCCCTTGAGCCAGACTCGGCTCGAGCAGCCGCCCGGCGAGCCACGCCAGCGGCGGCACGACGCCCAGGTTCACCGCCACCGCCAGAGCCGCCCCGGCCGGCCTGCGCACCGACTGCCACATGGCGTGCGTCTTCAGCCCCAAGGACATGACCAACAAGACAGTGGCCACGAGGAATTCCTGGGGCAGCATCGCCGCCAGGGGCGTGTATTCATCCCAACCGATGATGCCGACGGCGAGCAACGCCAAGAGCGCCGCGAGGAACCAGTGGCGGGTTAGGGCGCTGCGCATCAAAGTTGCAATGCAATCTGTGTGGCACGCCCAAGTCCGCGCGGGGCGTGGTTGATGTGGTTCGCGGTCTCTAGTGCACCACGCCCTGCGGAGGACCTTGGGCGTGCCACCCAATGCCTAGGAGGATCGTTATTTGATAGTCCCCTCCTTGGCAGGGAGGGGAAAGGGGAAGGTTGACCGAGGCGAGATTTACTTCTGGACTCTGCAGTGGTCGCGACGGTCGGGAATCCCTCCCCTAGCCCCTCCCTTCGAGGGAGGGGGATTCCCGAATCTAATTGGCGTCTTCGGCGTCGGCCGACGAGTCAGCCGCTTGCTCCGCGAGGCGTTTGGCTCGTAGGAGGTTGCCATGCCGCTGCGGCGCGTCATCGGGGCCGCCTTCGAGCAGTTTGATCGCCTGGTCCAACAACTTCTGGGCTTCGTACGTGCGCGCCAGGTTATACCGAGCGCCGTTGGCCCACTTGCCAGTGGGTTCCTTCTCGAGCGACCGGCCGCCGAGCCACGACGCCGCGACGTCCAGATTTCCGCGGTCGTAGCTCAACAGGCCGACCCAGTAGCTCGCCGCTGCCTTGCCGGCGCCGTAGACCTTCTGTTTGGCCGGCTCGAGTTTCTCGAGTTGCGCGTCCGATGGGCGCACTGTGCGATCCTGGTAGAGCCGCAGCGCGTCCTGATGCCCCTCGCGCGCGGCCGCCAGCGGATCGTCGCGCTCCGCCATGCGAATCTCCTTGTTGCCCTGGAAATGCATGACGCGGGCCTTCCAAAGAAGCGGCCGGTCGGCGAAGGGCTCGAACTCCTCACGCGCCCGTTGCCGCTGGCTGATCTTGATCATTGCCTCGTCGGCTAGCGCGGCGACGGGTTGGGCCCAAAGTTTCACCTCGGCCACGTGCTCGACGTTTTTCAGCTCCCCGGCTTGGCGTCGCACCTCCGCGGTGAGGCGGACAAAGTCCTCGCCTTCGAGCCCCGCTTCGAGGCGCGCGGTGCGATGTGCGAGTTGCAGCGGCGAGGCGATGATGAGTGCGACGACCTTTTCCAGTTGGTCGCTGGCGAGCGGGTACTTGCGGTCGCCGATATCGAGTTGGCGCAGCAGCTCCGGCTTCGCGGCCAACTCGGCGAGCGTGCCGACATCCGTCGTCTCGCCCGGCAATGGCAGCCCCAGCTCGGGGTCATACACGTAAAGACTCTTGCCCTCATCGAGCAGCGCTGCCACCAGCAGCGGTGCCGCGGCTGCCGGGGGCGGGGACGCCCCGGCTCGCTCGGGGTCGGAAGAAGGTTGCAGGATTACTGCGTCAATGCCCTGCTGCCGGCACAGCTCGGCGAAGACCCATGCGCGGTGCGCGGCCGTGCCGTGGCCGTACGCCAGGGCCTGCCACGGGTGGTGGATCATCGTGGCGTCCGCGGGGCGGTCGAGCTGGATGTTGCGCACCGTCCAGTCGAAGAGCGCCGTCGCGGCGTCGAGATCGCTGGCCGCCTCGCTCCGGGCCCATTGGGCGATGTCGCGGCACCACACGGCCTGCTCGAGCTCCCGCGCGTCGGCGTCGCTGAAGATGCCGTCGCGCAGCTGATCAGGAGCGACCGCGGCAGCCATCGCGGCTTTGGCCGCCGCCACCGCTTTGATTTCCGCGGGAGTTTTAGGCTTCTCTGGCAACGGCACGGTCGCGGGCACGGCGGCGAGCAGCGGCTCGACCTTCCAGCCGTCCTTGCCCGGCGGCAGGTTGCGTAGCCACTGGTTGGTCCGCTCCACGATCTGCCGCAGTGCTGAGAGATCGGCGCTGGGCTCCCACCCGGACACCGGCCGGCGATGCGTTACGTACCTGCCGAGCATGTCCCTGACGACTTTCATCCGCTTGTCGGAGTAACGCCAAATCTCGATCCGCTGCGGCTCGAGCGCTGGCCCGGTCAGTCCGCCGTCGATGATGAGCGCGTTCTCGGGATCGGCCGTATCGAGCCGTCGCACGCGGAGTTCGAGCGCCTTGCGATCCTCGATATTCTGTTGGGCGGCCTCCTCGTCGATGTTGACGTAGTACCGCACGATGTCGCCCGGCTTCACGTCAAGCGTTGCGAAATTCGCGTTTCCGTCGACGGCCTGCAGGTAGCTGAACGTCCCGTCGGGCGTTCGCGGGTTCTGGATGCAGATGGCTCGCACCTCTTTGCCGTCGGTGCTGCTCGAGGCGGTGAGGATCGCCTGCGCGGGCAACAATTCCAGGTCGAGCGCGTTGGGCAGGTCGTTGAGCGTGTCGGCCACGCTACGCAGGTAGACGTCGGCGTTGTTCCCGCGCGAGCGCGACGTGCGCATCGTGGGCGCGACATCGGGACCGCAGCCCACGATCGTGATAAGCAACGCAGCTAAGCCGAGCCTTGTCATCATCTCATTAGCCGGCACGCGCTAGCGTCCGGTTCGTCGCAAAGTTTCGCAAACCGGGGGCTAGCGCCCCGCGGCTAATTAGTCAGCTACAAACCTGTCGCTGCCTCGCGGATGGCGATCAGCCGTTGCATCACGCCTTCGAGTTGGGCCAGCGGAATCATATTCGGCCCGTCGCTTGGTGAATTATCGGGGTCAGGATGCGTTTCGCAAAAGAGCCCGTCGATGCCCACCGCCATCGCGGCGCGGGCGAGCGGCTCGACCATCTCGCGATTGCCGCCCGTGGCGTTGCCCAGGCCGCCGGGTTCTTGCACGCTGTGCGTGGCGTCGAACACCACCGGACACCCGAGGGCGCGCATCTGCGGCAGCGCCCGCATGTCGTTCACCAGCCGGCCGTAGCCAAAAAACGTGCCCCGCTCGCAGAGGAGCACGTCCTGGCAACCGCCCTCCCCCAGCTTAGTCACCACATGCCGCATGTCGCCCGGCGCCATGAACTGGCCCTTCTTTGCGTTCACCGCGCGGCCCGTCTGGGCGGCGGCGAGCAGCAGGTCGGTTTGCCGGGCGAGGAATGCGGGGATTTGGATCAGCTCGCACACTTCCGCCACCGGCGCCGCTTGGATCGGTTCGTGGATGTCGGTAGTCACCGGCAGTCCCGTGATGCGGCGGATTTCGGCGAGCGTCTCGAGCCCCTTGGTGAGCCCCATCCCGCGGAAGGCGCTGACGCTCGTGCGGTTGGCTTTGTCGAACGACGCCTTGAAGACGAGCGAGACGGGGAGTTGGGCGGCGATGCGCTGGAGCTCGATCGCGATTTCCAGTGCCGAACTCAGGTTCTCGAGCACGCAGGGGCCTGCGATCCAGAGCAGCGGCTGGCCGGTTCCCACTAGGTACGGACCAACTTGGGCGGGATTGTTCGGCACCGGGGGTACGTCCTGGGAGTCTCTAGACTGGTGGGTTGGCCAAATATACCGGCGATACGAATTACGGTCAGTGCCCGCCCAAGGGTCGGATCGCTCGAACCAAAATGAGACGAGGCGCGTCGCCGCGGGGCGGAGGGCGGTGAACCGGTCTCGAAGCCGTTGAGCTGCAAACGGCGTTGGGCGGTCGCGCGTCGAAATCGCCAACTGCTTGTCGCCAATCACTTTACAACGCCGGGATGCCACGGGAAATCTCAAATCAAGACGATTTCGAGCCAATCGCCTAGCGTGACCGCTCGCGGCCTCCGCGGCGCTGCATTCCGCAACGAATGCCTTAGAACGCCGTAGCGATCTCGATGGATTTGCGAACTCGCAGCGCGCCGCGTTTCTGTCGCACAGCGCGAAAGTCAAGTCGCAATCGTTGATGGCATCGACACTTGCATCGCGCGGAGCGCGCGTCGCGTGCCGGAGTGACAGCTTTGGCACACGCGATGCATTAATAGGAAACCGTTGGCGACGACGGACTACCGCTCGAAGCCAACCTTAACTTGCTGGCCCGCGGGGCCTCGAACGAAGTTTGACGGACCGGTTCACTTGCCCCTGACCGGTCTGTCGAGTCAAAGCGTATTTGACTCGTTCGAGGCCCGCTTTTTTTG
>JANOIK010000690.1:0-1652 GCA_031407585.1 Planctomycetota bacterium
GGTGGGGGGAGGGGGGTTGAACGCTGGCGCCAGCTTCGCCCCCCTCCCTAACCCTCCCCACGCGAAGGAGGGGACCGGAAGATTAATTATGGGCGAACATCAGCCGGTCGATCGCGGCCAGAAATGCGGCGAGGGTTTTGCCGGAGCCGGTGGGGGCAAGGAGGAGGGCGCTCTTGCCGCTGGCGAGAACTGGCCACGCGCGGCGTTGGATGTTCGTGGGCGTTTCGAGCGCGTCGGCGAACCACCGGCGAGTGCACTCGTGGAATGCTTCCATGCCGGCGACTTCGTACTCCTGAATCACGCCTGGCACGGTCATCCTTTGTTAGCTGTCTTTGATCTTCGCGAAGGCGGCGAGCGCGGCGTCGCGCGCTTGGGCGTGATCGACGATTGGCTTGGGATAGTCGACGCCTAAACGCACGCCCGCGGCGCTTAGGACATTATCGGGCGCGTCCCACGGCTTGAAAATCCACGGCACGGGCATGCGGAATAGCTCCGGAACCCAGCGGCGGATGTAAGCCGCCTCGGGGTCGAACTGCTCGGCCTGTCGCGTGGGGTTGAACACGCGGAAATACGGGGCCGCGTCCGCTCCGCAACCGGCGGACCATTGCCAGCCGAGCGTGTTGTTCGCGAGGTCGGCGTCGACGAGCGTGTCCCAAAACCAATCGGCGCCAGCTTGCCACTTGAGCAGCAGGTCCTTCGTGAGGAACGAGGCGACGATCATGCGGGCGCGGTTCGGCATGAAGCCGGTGGCCCAGAGATTTCTCATCGCGGCATCGACAATCGGGTAGCCGGTGCGGCCGCGCTGCCACTGGCGCAGGCGCTTCGTGCTGCGCGACCACGGGAATTTTCGGAACTGCTCGCGGAGCGGCTCCTCGGCGGTGCGCGGGAAGTGGTAGAGCAAGTGGTGGGCGAACTCCCGCCAGCCCAGTTCACCGCGGAACTTTTCTGAGCCTGGACCGGAGCCGACCGCGGCCCACGCTTGCCGCGGGCTGATCTCGCCCCAGTGCAGATGGGGCGAAAGGCGCGAGAAGCCGTCGCCGTCGATGCGGTTCCGCGCGTCCTCGTAGTCGGCGAGACCGCCCGCGACAAAGTCAGCGAGGCGCTGCTCCCCCGCGGGGGCGCCGGGCGTCCAGGTTTCGTAGAACTGGCGGTCCCAGGGGATGCGCGGGAGGAGTTCGAGCTCCGCGAGCGGCAGGCTGGCGGGTTGCACTTTAGGCGGCGCGAGCTTCTCGGGAGCGGGCTCCGGGGCGTGATCCACTTCCACCGCGCGGCACGCCTTCCAAAACGGCGTGAACACCTGAAACGGACGGCCCTGCTTGGTCGCGACCGTCCACGGCTCGTGGAGCAAGCTGCCGTTGAAGCTCTCGGCGCGGATGCCCGCGGCGGCGAGGGCTGATTTCACGGCCGTGTCGCGCTCGATCGCGGCGGGCTCGTAGCGGCGGCGCCAAACGACGCGGTCGGCGGCGGTTTCCCCGATGAGTGACCTGAGCACATCGATCGTCGGCCCGCGCCGGATGATCAGCCGCGAGCCGAGCTGTTCAAGCTGCTCGGCCAGGCTCGCCAGCGAGTGGTGCAGCCACCACCGCGACGCGGCTCCGGGCGGCCAGCGGCCCTCTTCCTCAGGCGCCCAGATATAAACCGGCACGACGCGG
>JANOIK010000699.1:0-1583 GCA_031407585.1 Planctomycetota bacterium
CCCACATGCAGAAGCCATCGTGGTGCTTCGAGGTGATGGTGACGTATTTGGCGCCGGCCCGCTTGAAGAGCTGCACCCACTCGTCCGCGTTGAACTTCTCGGGGTTGAACCGCGCGGCGACGGGCTCGTAGTCCTTGATGAGCATTTTCTCCTGCTGCATGACCCACTCGCCGCGGGCGAGCACGCTGTAGACGCCCCAGTGGATGAAGACGCCGAACTGGTCCTCGCGGAAGGCCTCGCGCGCGGCGAGATTTTCCGGCGTGGGGGTGTAAGGCGTTTCGGCTGCGGGTGCGGCATCCTGGGCGGCCGCGACGTCCGCGATAACGATCGAGAAACCAAGGGCGAGTGCGATGGCAAGTCGTAGAGACATGGTGACCCTGCGGGGAAAGGTGGTCATGGATCGAAAAACTGTTGCGAGATCGTTTTGGATGGAACAGGTTCTACGGAGTAACCGCGGATTACGCGGATTTCGCGGATAAGAAAATGGACGACAAAATCTTATCTGTGTGATCCGCGCAATCCGCGGTTAATTCCGATGATCTTGAATTGGAGCAGATTGGCGAATGGTTTCACGGCATCGGGTTGAGGTTTTCGAAACGCACGGTCCAATCGGCGGGGAACCCCGGCGCCGGGCGGTCGGGGCCGTTGTCCCAGCCGGCGGCCATCATCGCGGCCGCGGCGAGCACGCCGCCGTTGCCGGGGAGGTAGAGCGGCAGGCGCTCTTCCTGGTAGTTGTGGCCATTGGGCAGGTACGTGTTCTTGGGCGTGTCCATGAGCAGCGCGTCGACGGCCCGCTCGGGGTCGCCGCAGCGGGCGTAGGTCATCGCGATCACGGGGAAGTCCCACCCCCAGGTGGAGCGCCAATCCCAATCGGCGTCGTCCTCGACCCACTTCGCGGTGGCGAGCATCGTGGCGGGGTCGATCAGCGGCGTTTGCGGTAGCACGCCGAGGGCGCACAGCATCGACGGATGGTCGGACGTGTTGGTGAATGGCTCGACCGCGACCGCGGCGTAGCGGCCGTCGCGGATGAGCGGCTTGGCGAGGCCGGCGATGACGCGGTCCTGCTCCGCGTCGCGGGGCTTGCCGGCGTGCTCACGCCAGGCTTGCGCGGTCGACAGCGCGTAGTGCCAGTAGGCCAGCTCGTACGTCGGGTCGCGCGTCACCCGCGGGCGATAGTTCTCCTGGGCGGGGATGAGCGGTGAGCCAAGATGACACGTCTTGCCGTCCTCGTCCCACTGCACGTAGTCGGCCATGAACGCGGCGGTCTCCTCGACGAGCGGCGCGTAGCGCTCGACGACTCGCTGCTTCTCCTCGGGCGAGGACTGTGTGCGGTACACCAGCTCGGCCAGTGCGATGAAATGTGGCTGCTGCCAGGCGAGAAACTCGCCGACGCCGCTGGGCGAGCTCACGCCGTCCGGCCCGCACATCTTCGGCCAGCGGGCGCCCTTATAACCTTGCCGGGCGGCGATCGCTTGGGCTTGCGGCAGAATCTTCTCGTACCACGCGAGGCTCTTCTCGAGAATCTCGGGCCGGCCCCACAGCGGAAAGTGAGCGGCGTGCCACCAGTGCATTTCGAGGTGCTG
>JANOIK010000712.1:0-3549 GCA_031407585.1 Planctomycetota bacterium
GCGTGGAGCATGGGGCAGTTGATGTTTCACACGGCCACGGGCGAGGACCAGAACGGCTGGTCGCAGAGTCGCTACTGGGACGGCGCCGACGGATGGATTACGGAAGTCTCGACGCAGGGACGTCACGTCTACCGCTATCCGTCGCTCGACAAGCTCATGGAGGACCATGCGGCGACCAGCGCGCTCTATTTTCCCCAATTCTCCGCGGCCGGCGGTCTACTGTCGTGGGGCGGTCCCGTGATCGAGATGGAGGACCACACCTCCCGTCCCGAGCTGACGCGCTACAAGCTCACGGGAACCGAGACGGTCGACGGCGTTGAGTGCGATGTTTACGACGGGCCGCAGCGCATGGAACGGGTGTGGATCGCGAAGTCGAACGGCACGGTGAAGGCGGTGAGCCGCAATTACGTGCATGCCACGCTGCCGAACTACTACACGGAGCTGATTCGCGAGGCCGCGGGGCGAACATTCGCCGATGACAACGAGTACCGGCCATGGTACGACGCGCAGCCGGCGGAGGTGAAAGAGCGGCTAGCCGCGCATTGGTCGGCGGCGCACTGGCCGGGAAGCGAGCCGGGCAATCTCGCCGTGTTTTCCGACTACCGCGAAGTGGTCCCCGGCGTACTCTGGCCGATGCATTGCGAACGGATGGGAGCCCTGCCTAAGGGCAAGACCACGTACAAGTATTTTCGCAACGCGATCGACGTGACCGAAGTGACGGAGACGTTCAAGATCGAAGATGCGGCGAGGGATGCGGCGCCGCAGGAGGGCGACAGTGTGACCGACCGACGAACCGAGACGGTGATCGACTACACATGGAACGCGACGCTCGACGCGGAGGATGTCGACAAGGTGCTCAAAGCACGACAAGAGCAGGAACGGCAACCCGCGGAGGCGAAGCGCAAGATTAATGAGCAGCCGATCAACTCGGTCGCCGACGCTATCGGCATTTTGACGGATGGGCCAAAGACGGATCCGACGATGGTTTGGGCGCGAGCGATTAAGTATCTGGTCGACCATAAAGACGAGGGCCTGCCCGCGGTGATCAAGCGGCTCGATCTGGAACCGCGCGACCACTCGATGAGCAAGCTGGCGTTTGCTCTGCGGGCGATCGGCGACCCGCGGGCTGTGCCGGCGCTAATCCGAGCGCTGCCGCGCACGCTGCTGCCCTCTCGCAGCGACTACGGTTTGGCGCTCGAGGAAGACGCGGAGCTACTCAGCTTCATGCAGCAGCATGATTTGGACGAGAAGGAACTCATGAGGCGAGGATTATTCTCGTATGGGCGCGCGTTCCGCGAAGTCACCGGCGCGTTGCATCGGCTGACGGACAAAGACTTCGGCGAGATGGATCTCAACTGGATTTACCGGGCGGAGGCGCCTGTGCAGCGGCAGTTGCAAGCGGCGCAGTTCGATCGGTTCGCACGGCGCTGGGCCGCGTGGTGGGAGGCGGAAGGAAAGGCGATGGTCGACGATCCGGCGTATGCCGTGGTGAACTTGCCGGAGTTCACGCCCGAGGGCAGGTCCTTTGCGGGCCGAGCCGAACCGCCCGCCGGACGCGGCGTGGCGCTGCAGGACGGCCGTAGCGGATGGATCGTCGAGCCGGCGCAACTGTCGCAAGAGCGGTGCTTCGTGGATCTCGACACGATGCGCCAAGGCAACTGGCCCGAGTCGCTGGGGTCGGTGGACGAGATTGGCGTCGATTCGCCCGAGCTGCTGGCGTGGGCGCGCGCGGAGGGTTTTGACGTTATGGGTGTGACGCACACGCCGCCGGGCGACGCTGAGCCTTTGTTCTGTCTGCAGCCGTTGGATTTGCGTGCGTGGAAGATGACGCCCGAGCAGCACCGCGACTTGCGCGAGGCAATGGCGGGTCGCGCGGCGTATCCGTTCGCGGAGCCGGTGATGCTGATGGTCCCGCAGCGCGAGGTGAAACGGCCGTACGATCATCAGTTCGGCGGCGATTCGTTCTTATTCGTCACGCGCGAGGGAAGCGCGGGCGTGATGCGAATGACGGCGCAGGTGACTGACCTGGGCGGCGGCGGAGCGTACAGCCTCGACGATCAGTTCAGCGTGAGTGGTTTTCACCGCGGGGCGAAGGTGAATTTTGCAACGATGAGCGAGCCGGAAATTGCGGGCGACGGTCCCTAAGCCCGGAGTGATGAAAAAGGAGATGAAAAACGGGACAGGCTGTATGTTATATGGACCTATCCCATGTTTCCATCCGCCCCTCTTGCGATACCGACGCGGAGTAAACCAATGGTAACAAATCGCAGTTGTTTTGTGGGCGCACTCTTGAAGGTCGCGCTGCTTTCCATCAGTTTCGTGCCTGGGTGCCAAACGGATTCAGAGTCGGCCAGTGCAGCCATCGAGCGAGGCGATAAGCTCTTGGATGAAGGTGATCTCGATGGAGCAATCGCGGCCTACACCAAGGCGATTCGGCTCGACCCGAACAATCCTACGGCATACGGTCACCGCGCGTCCGCCTATTTCGTGAAACCTGACTTTGACAACTGTATCGCAGACCATACGACAGCGATCCAACTTGATCCAACGTCTGACGCTGCTTATTGCGGGCGGGCGTATGCGTACCTGAGCAAAAAGGACTTTGACCACGCAATCGAAGATTTCACAGAGGGGATTCGCCTTGCACCGAATGAGCAGGCTTTATGGTGCGGGCGCGCGGAAGCTTACCTGGGCAAAGGAGCCCTTGATAGGGCGATCACCGAATTCACGGAAGCGATCCGGCTCGATCCAGAATACCCACTCATTGCAATTCTATATTTCAAGCGGGGCGTCGCCTACAGGAAGAAGGGCGACCAGTCGCACGCCGAAGAAGATTTTGCACGTGCCAAGCAGCTCGACCCGGAAACGGCGAACTGGGAAAGGTGACGTCTTCGACATCCACCATGGCAACGTCGTTAATATTGGCTGCCGGCTCGATCTACGCCTCAGAAGTCGAGGCATTGGCCGCGCTCGCATTGTTGGTCGCCTGCATCATTTACAGGAAACGCGCCCTGACATGGTGGCGGAAACGTCGTGATTGAGGGAAAGGGAAAGGGAAATGGTCCATATAATTAGGGCCTGTCTCTTTCGACGCCCTTTGGCATTTCCAATGACCTGACCTGCGGTTCGCGGCCTAGTGGCCCTGGCGCAGCTTCGTCAGCCGCTCGTCGAGGCCGAGCGTCCGGTAGCGCTCCGGAAACACGTAAAACAGAATGCTCAACGCGCAGATGCCGACCTGGGCGACGGTGCGTAGGCAGTAGCCTTGGACCTCGTCGCCGGTGACGAAGTATTCGCGCGTGAAGTCGAAGCGCGAGTCCCCGGCTTCCTTTCGCTTGGAAACTGCCGCGTAGGTGTTGGGGTGCGATTCGTGCTCGAGCGTTCGCTCTCGGAGCTTTGCCGAGATCTTTGCCGTGGCGGGGTCTACCGTGCGGAGGTGCTCGACCAGCCGCTCGTGGTTGAAGTCGATGCGCGTGCGGGCGCGGGCCGCGTCGTCGTCATTGCGGCCGGCCCAAAGTTTTTGTCGTTCCGGATTCTCGGCGACGAAGAGGC
>JANOIK010000761.1:0-3550 GCA_031407585.1 Planctomycetota bacterium
GATGGGATCTGCCCTACGAGCGCGCACCTACTGGTCGCAATCCCGAGAGATCAGCCTCCGCGTCCTCACGCACAACATCATGATCCTCTGACGCGAAGAGCTTTTCGACAGAGCAGGACGGGAGTCAAATCACAATTGACTCCCGTCCCCTTTTCCTTCCCCCTTTTCCTTCCCTTGCTCCAGTCCCCTATTTCCTAAATGGCGATTTCCCCGAGCGTTGGTTGGAGGCATGCGGATGCTTCCAACGCAGATGGCGGGAATGTTAGGGGGTTAGGCGAAGGTTGGCTCCCGCGATTGAACTTGCGTGGTCGGGAATCCCTCCCCTGCCTTCAGCACAGACTACCGCCCTGCGCTCGGCCGACTTCGGGTCGGCCGTGCTCGATTGCTCCCGTCCCTTCGAGGGAGGGGGATTTAGGACGCCTGGTTCGGGGCGAACGCATGACACATCGCCCGCTTTTTTGGGATACTCAGGCTCTGTGGCAAATCTCCTCGTCCCGTGAAAGCCCCTATGACAGCAAACCATTCCATGTCGCGCGGGTTGCTCGTGGTTGTCGCCATCCTCGCAGCGGCTTCCTGCCCGGCTCAAACGCACGCCGCGACCGCCGATGTGCCGGAAGGCGACGAGGTTCGCGCGATTGTCGATGCGGCCACGGCGACTTTTCTTAAGGCGATGCCGCAGGGTGTGGGGATTTCGGTTGGCGTCTGGAAGGACGGCAAGGCCTACTCGCTCCACTACGGAACGATTGAGAAGGGAGCGCAACGGCCGCCTACGGATGCGACGTTGTATCCGATCGCTTCGATCACCAAGACGATGACGGGCGCCTTGCTCGCGCGGGCGGAGCTCGATGGCAAGCTCGCGCTTGACGACGATGTGCGGAAATATTTGGACGGCGAGTATCCCAACTTGGAGTTCGAGGGGCGGCCGATTCGGTTGTTCGACCTGATCGATCATCGCTCCGGGTTGCCGTTTTTCTTGCCCGATGTGCCGGAGAGTCGGCCGGGGTTTGAGGGCGATGTTGTGCCGTGGCCGACGCGGCTTGGCGGGTTGTTGGACGGCTACTCGCGGGAGGATTTTTACGCCGACCTGCATGAGGTGACGCTCGAGGCCGTGCCGGGCGAGCGGTTCGCGTATTCCAACGCGGGCGCCCAGTTGGCGGGATACATTCTGGAGCGGATCTACGGGCAGAGTTACGAATCGCTGCTGAAGGAGAAGCTGTTCGGCCCGCTGGGGATGCGGGATACGACCATTACGGTGGACGCGCGGCAGGAGCCGAGCATGGCCAAGGGGTACGACGAGCGGGGCGTGCTTGTGCCGAATAACCCTGACTCGCTGCAGGGCGCCGGGGCGGTGAAGTCGACGGTGGCCGACATGCTGAAGTACGTCGCGTGGCAGGTCGCGGAAGAGGACGAGGCGGCGCGGCGCTCGCACAAGCCGGTCGTGACGGAGGGCAACTATTCGGTCGGCCTCAATTGGCAGATGCTCGGCACGGCGGAGAATCGGCTCATTTGGCAGTCGGGGAACGTGCCGGGATTTAATAGTCTGTGCATCGTGCTGCCGGAGCTGAAGGCGGGGCTCGTGGTTTTCGCCAACGAGGCCGATCGGGACTCGACGCAGAGTCTGAACGTGATGGCGAACGAGATTCTGAAGGGGCTCGATTCGCGGGCGATTGCGCTGCCTTAAAGGGGAGGAGGGCGTGCCATCCCCGCCTCGGCGTGGCAATGCGGGAACTCGGCTTGGGGAGGCTTGCCTCAGCCCATTTGGGCTTTGCGGCGGCGAATCAGCAGGGTCGTTAGGGCAGCCAATCCGGTTGCCGCGAAAGCCGAGGTTTCCGGCACTGCCGCCAGGTTTGACGAGACGACGATCGAACTGACGTCCATCGTGGTCGGATTGCTGGTTCCACTGTGCCGCCAGCCAAAGGCGAGCCCGTCGAAGGACTGGGTTAGCAGCGTGGCGCCCGTGGCCGTCGTGGTCCGATCGGACAACAGCGTTCCGCCCGTGCCGACGCCGTTGAACACTTTATTGCTGATTTGCACGCCTGTCGCCGTCAGGGTCAAGGTCAGGTCCAGGGTGTACTGATTGCCGCTCGTGAGGCTTAAAGTTGACGCGCCGCTGCCACCAATAGCGACGCCGGCAGGATTGTTGTACGCGCCGCCGCCCACGTTGTTGGCGAGGAGTTCTTGGTTGGCGGAGCTGGTTCCCGCGCCGCTTTGCTGCGGGCGGGTGATGTTCTGGTTCGAGCCGCCCGTGAATGCGGTGCGCGTGGCAAATCCTTGCCATAATTGCACTCCGCCCGTGGCGAATGAAGAACCGGCCGTGTTGGTGAGTCCGCTGCTCTGGAGCCCCGAAACGGGGTTGCTGCCGCCCGAGTTGTACAGGCCCATGTACAAGTAGGCGGCCGTGCCCGACCCCGCGGAAGCGGCGAGAATGTTGGTGTTGGTGAAGGTCAGCGTGAGTTCGACGGAGTCGCCGACGGTGGCCAGCGCGACCGGCGTCGTGGTGAAGCGCGCTTGCGCCTCTGTAAAACCCGAAGTCGTCCCCGCCATGGTGACCTTGAGAGAGTTCGAAGCGATTGCGGTCCCGGCGGTACTCTTGGTCGATGCGATGTCGTATCCGGTGGACGTCGCGGTGATGGCAGGGTAGCTGACGGGATTCAGCGAGCTGGTCGCGAAATTGTCGCTGAAGACGACCGTCGCAACAGCCCGAGGCGCCGCGACGAACGCGGCTGTGGCGATGAGGGCGCCGAGCGCGAGCTTCAGGACCGAGATCTTGGCCACCATGGTTGTGGTCTCCGTGGAACTGCAGATGAGCGATCGAGAAGAGGAGCGACGGAGGGTCGCCGAACTGCCTTGCGAACCAATCTTCACGACCCCATACTCGCTACGATTCGCATTGCGGTCGAGGACCCGCTTTTGCAAAAAAGCACCCTGCCAGCGTAAAGCTGGGCTTAGATGGGACGCCGGCCGGCGCCCCTCGACGGCGGGGCCGTGCCAGGGGGAGGTCGGTCGGCGCTCAATCGCCCGATCGTCCCAACGTCCTGCCGGTGGCTCTCATTCGTCTCGGCGGCCACCACCCCTTGACGTTCTAGGGGAAGGCGCGTACTCTCTCCCTAGAACCTCTAGGGGAGACCCGCCATGCCTGCCGCACCTGACAATTCGCTGCTCCAAGGCAGCCTCGATCTCCTGGTCCTCCGCACGCTCGTCGGCGGGGCTAAGCACGGGTACGCCATCGCCCGGCACATTCACCTTGTGAGCGACGAAGCCCTGCGCGTCGAGGAAGGCTCGCTGTATCCATCGCTTCATCGCATGGAGCGCCGCGGGTGGATCGAGTCCGAATGGGGCGCCTCGGAATCCAACCGCAAGGCGAAGTTTTACCAGCTCACGCGGTCCGGCCGGTCGCAGCTCAAGCAGCAAACGGCGGCCTGGCAGTCGGTCGTGGCGGCCGTCGGCAAAGTGCTCGACGCCGCGCCGGTGGGAGGCGTCGCATGAGCAAGCGTGGCGTTTTACGCGAAAGCCTCTGGCCTCGCGATGGTCGGTCGACCGCCGAGATCGA
>JANOIK010000763.1:0-2088 GCA_031407585.1 Planctomycetota bacterium
GGATGGCATCTCCCCGATCTACCGCGCCATCCTCTCCACCAACGGCAACAACGCCGCGAGCCGGCTGAGCGTGACCGGGCCGGTGTACAACCTCCACGGCACGCAGCTCGCCACGAGCCACGCCGACCTGTTCGACGGCAACATCGCCGCCGCCGTTGACTATGACGAGTATGGAAACTACCTCCTTTCCGAACCTGATGTCTGGACCGGGTCGATACCCAACGGAAATTGGTCCGGCACCAGTTGCGTGGCTTGGAACAATACGTCGAACGGCACCTCTGGTCGCCTCGGCAGCGCGTTCGACGGTGGTTCCAACTGGCTGGATGCCAGCACCAACCATCCCTGCAACCAATCGGCCCGTCTGTACGGCCTGAGCCCCGCGCTGGTCGCGCCGCTGTGGGGCGACTACGACGGCTCGGGCACGGTCGACGGCGGGGATCTTCTCGTGTGGCAGCGCGCGCTGGGCGGCTTGCCGAGCGCCACGTTCTCGGCGTCCCGCGCCTTCACCGCGGCGGCCTCGCCGAACATCGACGACTACAACAAGGTCAACGCCGCCGACCTCGCCGTGTGGCGCGAATATTTCGGCCAAACCCTCCCCCCACCCCACGCCGCCGTCCCCGAGCCGAACGGCATGGCGCTGGCGCAGTTGGCGGCGGGAACCCTGTTGCGCCGCCGCCGGGGTCTGTCCCCCATTTCAGTCCGCTGAAATCGGGGACTGACCCCCTCTCCCCTCGGGGACTGACCCCCTTCCCCTCTCCGTGTCGTCACCTCACCGCAATGCAAGCTCGCAGCACGACGGCGACGAAGGTCGTCAGCACGAGGGCGTCGCGGATGTTGAAGTGGTAGAGTGGCCCGCGGCGCAGGCAAACGCAGGCGACGCCGCTGACCAGCGTGAGGAACCAGAAGGGGAAGGCCACGTGGTTCACTCTTTCTCGCGCCTCGAACGCGAACCCGTAATGAAAGAGGGGCTCCTTCAGCTCATATTGCCCTCGATTGTCGTCCGTAATCCGCTCGGAGTAAATCGATCGACCCGGCTCCATCATCCCTTTTTCCTCGGGAGTCATAAACGGCAAGACGCCAAGACGAGTCATCTGAAACGAGCCGTTGTGGGCGTCGATCCGCAGCACCGTATCGCGGTTGGACAACGCCCAGTAATAGGAATCACGCCACGTCGTGCTGCGCACCCACAACACCACAAAGCCCCCACACGCCAGCAGGCTCATGATCGACGCGACGCGCCTCAGGTCGCGAACAAGCGGCCTCGCTGGGCCAAGCTGCTCGCAGCGGTCCGATCCTTCGTTCTCTCGAAGCGGAGTCATGGTCGCCCCCTCGACGGCGCGTGCTGCCCCGGCGACGCTCACCGGCGGATCGCATCAGCATGACAGGGGAAACCCCAGGGCCCAATCCCGATTTCTCCGCCGCCCCCTTGCGAGCGGATAAGGCGCCAGGAACCTTTTCTCCATCAGGAACCTTTCTCCGTTCATTTCCGAATTGTCCGGTCTTTGCGCCTCTGCGCCTTTGCGTGAGTCTCCCCCCTTTCGCGTCCCTTTCGCGGCTGAGTTGTTAGACATACGCCGCGGCCGAAAATCTTTCCCTGTTCACTAGTTTTGGGCCGCGCCATCGACTACTATACACCTGTGCGAAACAATGCCCGCTCTTTGACAACTCAAACCCACCCCCACGCGCCGGCAAACGCCCGCCAGTGCGCCCGCCTGCTCCGCGCGCCGACTTGCCTCCCTGCCAGAAGCGGACAAAATCGACCCCAAAGCGGACAGTAGGGGGCCAAAAACGGACCCAATACGCCCCAAAGCGGACGCAATAAGGCCCAAAGCGGACAGCTCCAACGCCCGCGCAAGCGTCGATCCCCGAGAAAACCAGGGCCGCACATGCCCGAACGGTCGATTCTGTCCAAGAACTTCAAGAAAAAACGTCGCCCCCGCGGACAGAAAGATTCCGTCGGGAGTCAGGAGTCAGTGTTCGGCGTCCCGTGACACATGTGGTTTAGCCGCGACGCGAAGTCTTCGGAGCGGAGCGCGTCCCTGGATCAGTTCAAACCCTGAACCCCCGCCCCTACCCCTTCAACAACTT
>JANOIK010000766.1:0-16383 GCA_031407585.1 Planctomycetota bacterium
GTCGATTTCGTCGGTGAGCGTGAGCGTGACGGACTGCGGGGCGAACGCCTCGTCGATCTCGCCGTCGAACGTCACGATGCTCTTCACCCGGCTCGTCTTCCGCGAGGGGAGCGACATGACCGTCTCGCCCTTGCGAATGCGACCCGACGCGACCGTGCCGCAGAACCCGCGGAAGTCGAGATTCGGCCGGTTGACGAACTGCACGGGATAGCGGAAGTCGATCAGATTCCGATCGCTGGCGATGTGCACGTTCTCCAGGTGGTGCATCACCGTGCCGCCGTCGTACCACGGCATGTTCGGGCTCTTGTCGACGAGGTTGTCGCCCTTGAGCGCCGACAGCGGAATGAAGTGCTGGTCGACCATTTCGAGTCGCGAGGCGAAGTCGCGGTAGTCGTGCTTGATCTTCTCGTAGACTTCCTCGCTGTAGCCGACGAGATCCATCTTGTTGACAGCCACGAGCACGTGCTTGATGCCGAGCAGCGAGACAATGAACGAGTGCCGCTTGGTTTGCACCATCACGCCGTGGCGGGCGTCGATGAGAATGATCGCGAGGTCGCACGTGCTGGCGCCGGTCGCCATGTTCCGCGTGTACTGCTCGTGGCCCGGGCAGTCCGCGATGATGAATTTTCGCTTGGCGGTGGAGAAGTACCGGTACGCCACGTCGATCGTGATGCCCTGCTCGCGCTCGGCCTTCAGGCCGTCCGTCAGCAACGCGGGATCAAAGTCTCCGCCCGTTGTCCCATGAGTCGCCGAGTCCCGCTGTATCGCGGCCAACTGATCCTCGTAGATCATCTTGGTCTCGTACAAGAGCTTACCGATAAGCGTGCTCTTGCCGTCGTCGACGCTCCCGCACGTCAAGAAGCGCAGTAACTCCTTCTGCTCGTGCTGCTTCAAGTAGGCGTCGATATCGGTCGCGATGAGGTCAGACTGATGTGACATCTTTTCGACAGTCTTCTAGGAGCCAAGCCATTCGATTGGCGAGGTGATTGGTTAGTAGGTGAATGAACCCACGTAGGCGGCAAGGCAAAACAAAACCCAAAGAGCGCCAGCGATTGTTACGATCGATTGCAGCCAAATTCGGTTTGTGGGGAGAATTCGATATCCGATCAAGCCGACGAGCGCCATTGCAAAAGCCGTGAGAAACCATCCATCGCTGTATCGGTATCCAGCAAAAAATGACGCAGGCGACAGCACCCAAAACGTCACGATCGAAGTCCAACGGATCCACGGATAGTACTTGCCAAGATCCACGAGCCCGCCTTTATGAGCTTCGGTCAGAAGGTCTTTGGTGAAGGCATCTCTTAGCATGCAGTTTGGCTCGTTAGAAGTATCCCTCTTTCTTCTTTTCTTCCATGGAACCGCTTTGGTCGTAATCGATCACCCGCCCTTGCCGCTCGCTCGTTTTCGTGAGCAGCATTTCCTGGATGATCTCGGGCAGCGTCGTCGCGTTCGATTCCACGGCGCCGGTAAGCGGGTAGCAGCCCAGCGTCCGGAACCGCACGCGCTTCATCACGGCCTTGTCGCGTTGTTCCTTCGGCATCCGGTCGTCGTCGACCATGATCAAAGTGCCGTCGATTTCGACGACCGGCCGCTCCTTGGCGAAGTACAGCGGCACGATCGGAATGTTCTCGAGGTGGATGTACTGCCACACGTCGAGTTCGGTCCAGTTCGAGAGCGGGAACACGCGGATGCTCTCGCCCTTGTGGACCTTACCGTTGTAGAGATTCCACAGCTCCGGCCGCTGGTTCTTGGGATCCCACTGATGGTTCTTGTTGCGGAAGCTGTAGACCCGCTCCTTGGCCCGCGATTTCTCCTCGTCGCGGCGGGCGCCGCCGAACGCGGCGTCGAACTTGTACTTGTTGAGCGCTTGCTTGAGCGCGTCGGTCTTCATCGTGTCGGTGTGATACTTGCTGCCGTGCGTGTACGGACCGACGCCCGCCTTCACGCCGTCTTCGTTGATGTGGACGAGCAGTTCCCAGTCGAGCTCCTTGCGAATCAGTTGCTCGCGGAACGTGATCATCTCCCGGAACTTCCACGTCGTGTCGACGTGCATCAGCGGGAACGGCGGCTTGCCCGGGTAGAACGCCTTCTCGGCCAGGCGCACCATCACACTGCTGTCCTTGCCGATCGAGTACAGCATCACCGGCTTCTCGAACTCGGCCGCGACTTCGCGGATGATGTGGATGCTCTCGGCTTCGAGCTGCTTCAGGTGGGTGAGGTTGTAGGATGTCATCGGTGTCCAGGAGCCGTGGGGGCCTGAAGCGTCGCCAATCGCGTTTGGCAGCGGCGGCGGCTTCCCGGTAGGCGGGGCGTGGAAGCCGTACAGAAGGGGTCCGACTCGGGCCGGTCCGCCCTCAGGTCCGCGGGAGGCGTCTGAGGCCAATTGGGCTAGTTTAGGCGGATTCTCTGGCGTTCACAACCGCGGGGCGGCGCCTGGCGCCGTCCGTGCCGGTTGGGCCGGTCGGCGTCGAAATTGCGCCCCGCCGTCCGCCGCTTTCGTGACTTGGGAGCCGCCAAATGCTTGAATTCCTTGGTCCGGAGGGTGAAAATGAAGTTCGGTCGCGGGCCGTAGGCGACTTTCCCGGAACAGGCGGTGCTCACGCTGCAGCAACTACTCTTTTGCGCCGTTCACGGCGCTTCTGCCTCGCCGATGGTGCGCCCCAGCGAGGGGCCCCCAGGCGGGACGAGCGCTTTCCTCGGCGGCTCTCTGGTTTTCCGACTTTTCCTTGACAGGCCCCTTCGCGTGAAATCTTCGCAACGACTTCTGATGGCCCTCGCTGTGATCGCCGGCGCTCTGAGCGCAGCCGCGCCGGCGCACGCGCTCTACGACTACTGGCTCGGCGAAGTCGACTACAACAAACTGAAGGGCGCCATCGGGACGAGGATCCCCACCGGCATGGGCATTCCCATCGCCCACGTCGAGGCCGCTGGTTCGGGCGGAGCCTACTACATCGACACGAACAACTTTTTCGCCCCCGGTGAGTTCACGGACCTGACGCCCACGAATCTCGGCAGCGGCTTGTCCGGCGAAACGTCCACCTCGACGACGCAGCACAGTACCAACGTCGGCGCCCTGCTCTACGGCAATACTTCGAGTGCGGCGCCCGGCGCCGACAACGTCACGATCTACGAAGCCAACGGCTGGTCGAAGAACGTGCTGCGCGTCGATCCCGACGCGTCCGATAGCGATAATCCCGACGTTCCGATGGTGCAGGATTATCGCGTTCAAAACCATAGCTGGGTGTACTCCTACATCTACACGGTCGAGAACGTACCGCATGCGCCGTATGCGCCGCACCCGCGAAACATCGACGCTCTCAAGCGGTTCGATTACATGATCGACACGGCCAATGCCGGCCAAGGCATGACTGCCGTCGTGGGACTCGACAACAATCTCAACAGCATCCCGTACTTGATGTCCAACAGCTACAACGCGATCGTCGTGGGTCGCACCGACGGCCAACACAGTTCGGGGCTCACGCAAGCCGAGTACGGACTCGGCCGCAGCAAGCCTGACATCGTCGCACCGCGGCCGGTGAATACCGGCATTCCGACGTCGCAGACCAGTTGGTCGACGCCGATGGTGGGCTCGACGGCCACGATGTTGTACGAGGAGATGCTCAAGCCGCCCGCCAACCCCGCCGCCGCACAGAGCGAAGTGATGAAGGCCATGCTCATGGCAGGCGCCACCAAGACGAAAGACGACGGCAATCGTTTCACCGTCGATCCTTCGGAATTCTTTCGCCCTTGGGTTCACACCACCACGCAGCCGCTCGACGACACCTTCGGCGCCGGCGAGTTGAACGTCTACAATTCGTACGTCATCACGCAGGGCGGCCGCGGCGAGGGCAGCCTCGCGGCGCCGACCGCCGCGGTCCCCAACTACGGCTGGGACTACCAGGACTTCAAGAACCAAACCGTGGGCGACGTTTCCTACAAGTTCGTCGTACCGATCGGCAGCATCGCTCCCGAGCTGTCGATCATCCTCGCCTGGAACATCCGCGTGACGGACGGCTCGGCGAACACGGGATTTCAGCCCACGACGCTGCTCAAGGATTTCGATCTCGAGCTCTACAACTCGAGCAACACCCTGATCGACTTCAGCACGAGCCTGGTCGATAACGTCGAGCACATTCACATGACGAACCTGGTCTCGGGCGAGTACACGCTCAAGGTCACCGGCAAGGCGGGGACGGAAGCGATTCCGGAGTTTGCCGCGGGCGCGTCGGGCTGGGACTACGGCCTCGCGTGGCGCATGGCGACCCTGTTCGACGTCGACGACGGCGATTTCGACAACGACGGCTTTGTGAACGGAAACGACCTCCTCACGTGGCAGCAAAATCTCGGGACGCTCGTCGGCGCCTCGAACGCTCAGGGCGACGCCAACGGAGACGGAGCCGTCAACCGCTTAGACTTGACGATCATCACCGACGCCATCGCGGCCCACCAGGATCCGCCGATGGCCGTCAATTCGATCGCGCAGATTCCCGAACCCGCGACCCTCGTTTCGGCCTTCGCCGCCCTAGGGGCGCTCGCCGCGGCACGACGCGCCGCCCGCGGACGACGCAATTCCTGAGCATTTTTGTCGAGTGTTTTTCCGCATGGCTGCACCACCTCTTCGACGCCGAATCGCCGCGCCGCCCCGCCGCGCCGCCTTCACGCTGGTCGAACTGCTGGTGGTGATCGCCATCATCGGCGTGCTCATCGCGCTGCTGCTGCCCGCCGTGCAAGCCGCTCGCGAAGCCGCCCGCCGCATGCAATGCGAATCGAGCTCGAAGCAGGTCGGGCTGGCGGCCCTCAACTTCGAGCAGTCGACGGCAAGGCTTCCATCGGCAGGTATTTTCGACCCGCCCGAAATGGCTGCTTACGATTCGATGGCATCGCACATACGAGTCAACCTGAAATCCGGGTCCAATCAAAGTTGGGTCGTCGCGCTGCTGCCGTATTTGGAGCTGCAGAGTTTGTACGCCCAGTTCGATCTGCGCCGTCACGTGCTCGCCAACCCCGGGGCGCCGCAAGCGGCTCAGCCGGCCGTGTTGCTTTGCCCCAGCGACGACTCGCTAGGGCGACGCTACGAAGCGCTGTCCGCCACCGACGGCACGCCGCGTCTCTGCGGCAAGGGTAACTACGCCGCGTACGTCAGCCCCTTCCACGTCGACGACGTCGACACGACCGGCGCGATCGGGTTGTACGGCCACGAGCTGAGCCAGGTGGTCGACGGGCTCTCGAACACGGTCGCGTTCGCGGAAGTCCGCACCCGCGACAACGTGCGCGACCAGCGAGGCGCGTGGGCGTTGCCCTGGACGGGCGCGACGCTGCTTGCATTCGACGCCCATCCCACCTGGTATCCGTTGGACCCGGACGATGCGGGTGAATCGCGTGGACCCTATGTCTTTGGCGACGTCAGCCTGGGTTACACTCAGGTTCCGAACTCCAAGCAAGTCGACGTTCTCTACGAGTGCCCCGACTTGGCGGGCGAGCAGCTCGACAGGATGCCCTGCACCAACAACCCCTGGTACTCCTCTGCCGCGCCCCGGTCGAGCCATATCGGCGGCGTCGTTTCCACCTACCTCGACGGTAGCGTGCACTTCCTGGCGGATTCGATCGACGAAAAACTTATGGCGTACCTGGTGGCAATCGACGACGAACATGCCGAGAATAGCTCCTCGGCGTCGCAGTGATCTGCGACCCACGGCTGGTCGATCGTAGGGGAGCGTCGCAAGTGGCATCGAATCCGAACGCGCCGGCGGAGGACGGTCGTCGCTGGGCGCCGGTCCTCTGCGTTGCCGGAGCCGCCTTCGGCGTTGGGATGCTGATCGTGGGGTTGGCCTGGAAGAGCGCCACCACGCCCGAGACGTTTTGGACGGCCGAGCAAGCGAAGGAGTACGAGGCTGCCAGCGCGGCAGTGCAGCACCAACCCGTTCGCGACGAGGCGGGGCACTCGCACGCCGCACCGAGCGAGCAGGCTCGCCAGCGGTTCGCCCACATCTCGGCCGAGCTCGAGCACGCCCGCTACGCCCGCGACGAAGTGGGTCCGCTGCTCGTCAAGTTTGGACTGGCCGCGGCAATTGCCTTCGGCGTAGGCTATTTGATGACCCGCGGAGATTCGGATTAACCACCAATGTCATAGCGCCCTAAGGCCGCTTAAAGAAAACAACGAGAGCGGGATTTTTGCCGCGAATCACGCGAATGGGCGCGAATCAGGAATTAAAAGATTTCATTCGCGAAAATTCGCGAGATTCGCGGCAAAAATCTCCTCAGCCGTAGTTCACACGGCGTTTCGTGTTTTCGTAGTTAAGCAATTCGCAAAACTCAACACCTCACCAATGGAGTTTGCCCAGTCGTGACTATTCGTTCTTGCCTGATTTCCGTGAGTCTTGCTTTCGTCGCCGTGTTCGCCGCCGCGTGGGTGGTTGCCCAGGAGGCGCTGCCGCCCGCCGGAGGAGCCCCCGGTCCGCAGGCCGCTCAGGAGCCGCTCGACCCCAAGCCTCACAGTTATGCCATCGGCCTGCAAATTGGCGAGAGCTTCCGCTCGGGCGGCATTACGATCGACGCCGAGAGTCTGCTGGCCGGCATCAAGGACGCGCTCAGCGGCGCCAAGCCGAAATACTCCGAAGAGATGTGCGCCGAGGCCATGCAGAAGATGTACGAAGCCCAAATGGCTTTCGAGGAAAAGCAGGGAAAGCTCAATGAAGACTATCTCGTCGAGAATGCCAAGGCCGAGGGCGTGGTGACGCTTCGCAGCGGCTTGCAGTACAAGGTGCTCGCCAGCGGCGCCGCGGGGCCGTCGCCCGGGCCGACCGACGTCGTTCAGGCCCGGTATCGCGGGACGTTCATCGACGGCACGATGTTCGACGAATCGGGCGCCGAGCCGACCGAGTTCAGCCTAGAGAACGTCATCGATGGCTGGGTCGAGGCGCTGCAGCTCATGAAAGTCGGCGACAAATGGCAGGTCGTGGTGCCCGCGAAGCTCGGCTATCCCGAAGGCCGCGGCAAGATCCCGCCGGGCCGCACGCTCGTCTTCGAAGTCGAACTCGTCGGAATTGGGGCCAAATAGCGGCTCGGGGCGGCATGTCCTCGTCTGAGTGGGCATGTGCGCCCTTCTGAACATGCCGACGCAGACGACGGCATGCCACGCGGCCAAAATCGTACGACGCCCGCCGTAAATTCTCTTGACACCCTTACGGCCCACGCCGTAAACTGCCTCCCGTTACGGCAAGCGTCGTACTTTTTCGGGAGCGTTCATGGCCGAGCCGTTGCCTTCTCTGGGCGAACTGGAATCCCGCGTCCTGCAGATCGTGTGGGAGCACGCCCCCTGCACCGAGCGGCAGGTCTGGGATCTCGTCCAAGAAGAACGCTCCGCCGCCCGCACCACGGTCCTCAAGACGATCCAGCGGCTCGAAGCCAAGGGCCTGTTGGTGCGCGACAAAGGCGACGGTCCCATCCTGTGGCGAGCCAGCGTCGACCAACGCCGCACCATGGGCGAGCTGGTCCGCCGGTTCGTCAACGGCGCCCTCGGCGGCTCGCCGCAGCCGCTCGTGGCGTACCTCGCCGGCCAGAAGAAACTTTCGGACAAGGACGTCGCCGCGCTCAAACGGATCGCCGAGAAACTGGACGACGAACCGTGAACCACTTTGTCGAAAACATGAACGACTTCGCGGCGGCGTGGGCGCCGACGCTCGTGGCCGTCCTGTGGCAGTCGACGCTGCTGGCCGCGCTCGTCGCCGCCGCATGTTGGGCGCTCCGCCGCCAGTCGCCGCGCATTCGCTACGCGCTCTGGCTCCTGCTAGCCGCCAAGCTGCTGGTGCTTCCCCTCTGGTCCGTCGGCGTGGAACTCCCAGAACAAATCGCCGCCGTTCCGACGGCGCCCGCCCCCGTAAACGAAGCTGCCAGCTTCGTCCCTCCCCCGTCCTCCTCTACTCCCAATCCCAGCGAAACCACGCCCGCAACGCGCTCCGTTCCCACCGCGCCCGCATCGCCGCCCTCCCCCGCTGTTACCTGGCAATCGTGGCTGGCCGCGCTTTGGCTCGCCGTGGTTCTCGCCGAGGTCGCCCGCACCGCGTGGCAATTCCACCGCCTCCGGCGCATGCTGGCCGCCGCGCAACCTGCGCCGCCGGAGATCGCCGCCCTCGTCGCCGAGTGCGCCCACAAGCTGGAGCTCAAATCCCCGCCCGCGACGCGCCTCATCGACGGCGAAGGCTCGCCGTTGGTCTGCGGACTCCTCCGGCCGACGCTTCTGCTGCCCGCCGCCACGCTGGCAGCGTTCGACGGCGCCGCCCTGCGGCAGATCGTGCTGCACGAACTGGCCCACATCCGCCGCCGCGACCTGTGGACCGTGTGGATCATTCTCGCCATGCGCACGCTCTACTGGTTCCATCCGGTGGCTCACTGGATCGCGTACCGCGCCGGCCTCGAACGCGAGCTAGCGTGCGACGAGCTGGCGATGCAACACAGCGGCGCCACGCCAGGCGCCTACGCCCGCACGCTCATCCGCGCCGTCTCGGCGACCTCGCAACCACTCGTGGTCACCGCGGCCGTAGCCGCCCGACTCAACAGCGGCGCACCCGCCGTCGTAGGCGAAGCTGCCAGCTTCGTCCGTCCCATTCCCAAGACAAACAACGCCGCCGCCTCTTCCCACTAACGAAGCTGGCAGCTTCGTGTACGGACAGGAGCCGACCCTTATGAAAACACCGCTCCGCTCTCTCGGCCCCTGGGCAACATCGCTCGACAACAATTCGGGGCTTGGCCTCACCGCGTTCTGGCGGCGGCGGATGCAGGCGATTGCCGTGCTGCCGCTCGCGCCGCGATGCATGGCACGGCGCGTGCTCGGCGGCGCCGTTCTCGCGGCGGCGCTGCTCGCCGCGGCGCCGATGGTCGATTTCGTCCCCGTCGCGGCCGCTCAAGAGGAACCGCCTGCCGCAGATGGCGCCGGCGCCGCAAAAACACAGCCGCGCAATGAAAACTTCGTGGTGAAATTCACCAACGGCGTCGAGCTCGAGCTCATCGGCGTCTCCGCGTCGCCCTCGAGCGCCGACAGTTGGCGAGCGCCCGACGGCGCGCCGATTCCCGCGCCGTACAAGTCGCTCCGCCCGCCGAATAACAGCTGGGAGTCGCCCATGCTGCGTGAGTTCTGCTGGCGGTGGCGCGGCGCCGACGATCCCGAAATTCACACATCGTGGAATGCCGGGGAAAACACCAACGGCTGGGGAGCGATCCAGCCCGCAGGGCCCGACGGCGCCATCATCAAAGACCTCACCGCGTACGTTGTGCCGTTCGCGCTTATTCAACCCACATGCTCGGTCCGATTCACCGTGAGCTTTCCAGGGTCCAAGTGGCAAACGTATTTCCATGGTCAAGGCGGCAATGTCATGGCAAATGTCAAGACGCCGCCAGGGCAGGAGCCCACCGGCGTGACGTTCGACAAGCCCCGCGTCATGGGCGACGGAGCCTTCGTTGTCATGGGATACAAGTTTGCCGATGACCAGGATGCGAGGCTCATTGCCGTCGACGCCGCGGGCAATCGCCACGTCGGCAAAGCGGAATTTGCAGGCGGCATGATGGGTTTCCGACAATTGGCCGTGCAGTTCCCCGGCTTGCAGCCGCAGGACATTCGTACTTGGATTGTCGAGCAACGCACCCGGCTCACCGAAACCGTTGAGTTCCGCAACGTGTCGCTCGATCCCGAAACGCCGACGATCGTGCAAATCACCGGGCGCCCCGCAGAATCGAGCGACGGCGCGGGCCAACCTGCGGAGCCTACCGGATTCGGGCCCGTCGTCGAAGCCGTCGTCCACAACGACTCCCGCACTCACGAGGGCCTCGTCGACTTCGATGCCGGGACGGTCTTCAAGATTGACGGCTCCTACGCCGAAAACTCCGCCCCCACGTGGCTCAGAGATCACGGCGTCGATGCGGCCGGCTGGCTCGATTCGTCGGATTTCGTCGGCCTCATGGGTTTCGATCTCATCGCCGTGCCGACGGAGCCCAAAAACTGGGACCGCCTGGAGCAGTTGACGGCGCATCTCCGCGGAGCAAGGTCAATCAACGGGCCGGTCCTCGACGCCAGCGGCGAACTACCTGTGACGTACTTCTTCCAGACCCGCGAAGGCGCTCGCGGCGTGCTGCAGATCGTCGAGGTGGTTCCGGAGGAGACGATCAAGATTCGCTACAAACTGGCGAAGTAGCTCGCGGCCGCGGTTAAGCGATCCAGCCGCCGCCGAGCACGCGGTCGCCGTTGTAAACGACCGCCGCCTGCCCCGGCGCCACGGCGAATTGCGGCTCGTCGAACCGCACGGCGAGCCGGTCGCCGTCCCAGGCCACGGTCGCCGGCGCTGCCGTGGCGTTGTATCGAATCTGCACGTCGCACCGCGCGGGCAAGTCGGCAGGAACAACCAACCAGTTGCACCCCGCCGCCGTGAGCTCGCGCCGCCCGAGCTCCTCACGATCGCCCAGCACCACCCGCCGCGACTCGGACTCGATCCGCACGACAAACTTCGGCGCCCCAAGCGCGACGCCCAGATTCTTCCGCTGCCCCACGGTAAATCCCTCGATCCCCCGATGCGCGCCGACAACGGTCCCGTCAGTGAGCACCAGCTCGCCGCAACTGTTGGCGAGTTTCTCCGAAACTCGCATCCGTCCGCGCACGAACTCGTCGTACCGCCCGCGGGTCACGAAGCAGATCTCCTGGCTGTCCTTCTTCGTCGCGACGTTCAGCCCAGCGCGCGCCGCCATCGCGCGAATCGCCGGCTTCTCGAAATCACCCACCGGCAGCATCATCCGCGACAAATACTCGCGCTTCACCCCAAATAGGACATACGACTGATCTTTCCCGGAGTCGCGCCCCCGCAAGAGCGCCGGCGCACCCCCTTCCGCCTTCCCCCCTCCGCCTTCCACCTTGGCATAATGCCCCGTCGCCACAAACTCCGCCCCCACGCTGTCGGCATAGTCGAACAGCTTCCCGAACTTGATCCAATTGTTGCACTGCACGCACGGATTCGGCGTCCGCCCCGCGGAGTACTCGTCGACAAAGTAGTCGATGATCCGCGCGAAGTCGGCGTCCAGGTTCAGCGCGTAGAACGGAATCGCGAGCCCATCGGCCACGCGCCGCGCATCCTCCGCATCGCTCGCCGTGCAACACCCCTGCTTGTGGTGGAGCGGGGAGCCCGGAGCAGGGAGCACTGAGTCCAAAACCGGAAGCAGCGACGCTCCCTTCTTCACTCCCTGCTCCCCGCCCCCTGCTCCCTGCTCTACCCCACACGCCACCGGCGACGCCTGCCCGTGGCGCATGAACACTCCGATCACGTCGTGCCCCTGCTCGACCAGCAGATGCGCCGCGACGCTCGAATCGACCCCGCCCGACATTGCCAACACGATGCGTGCCATAAGATCGAGTCTACGAGCGTTAACACACGGGTGCCATGCCCACGGCCCGGCGTGGGCATGCTTTCGAACATCCATGCCACCCCGATTTCCGCGTGCCATGCTCTCGCCCTCGTGGCATGTCCTGCCGCTCTCGCCCGTGCGTCGCCGCGGGCCTACAATGTCCGTATAAACCCGCCTCCGCAGGATTGCGAACCCCATGGCCACCCCGACGCCGTCAAGCCTTCGCTGTGCAATAGCCGCCCTCACGCTCGCTGCCCTCACCGGCTGCTCGAAGCTCGACGCTCGTCCCGAGCAGGCGCAGGCCCAGCTCCGGCGCCTCGCGGACGAACTCGATTCGAACACGACCGCCACCGGTCTCTACGTCCGCGCCAAGGTCGGCCTTTTGCCCGAGGCCGACCCTTGGGGCACGAAGCTTAAGGCGAGCTACGCGGCGGACGGAGCCACGGAAACGCTGAAAGTTCAATCCGCCGGTCCCGATCACGAATTCGGCACGGCCGACGATCTGAGCGAGCAGCGGATGAGCGTCAACTTCGCGGGCGTCGGCGAAGGCATCAAGAAGAACATCGGCGAGGTGGCCGAAGAAGCCGCGTCCGGCGCCGTCCGCGGCACAATCCGCGGCGTCGCCGAAGGCGTGAAAGAGCGCCTTCCCAAATTCGGCAAAAACAACGACGATGAGACCCCCGAAGACGCCGACCTCCAACCCGACCAATAGCCGCACAGGTTCTCTCCTTTCCCCTCCGTCCCAGCGCCTAGTGCCTAAAGCCTAGCGCCTCCCCCCGAGGTCCCGCACCATGTTGGAAAAAGAATGGTACGATCGCGCCGAAGCGATCCGCCTCTCCGTCACCCAACTGCGGGACTCTCTTTGACCGGGACGCCAAGCACGCACAAATCACGGCCATCGACGCCGAGATGACCGCCCCGGGCTTCTGGGATAACCAGGAGCGAGCCCAGGAACGCGTCGGCGAACGCAAGAGCCTTGCCGCGATCATCAAGCCGCTCGACGAAGTCGCCACATCCAGCGGCGACCTCGCCACCATGATCGAGATGGCCGAGGAGGACGATTCGTTCGCCGCCGAAGTGCCGGCCGAGGTCATCCGCCTCGAAGGGCTGCTCGAGGAGCTGAAGCTCCGCGCCCTGCTCAACGGCCGCCACGATGCGGCCGGCGCCATCCTGACGCTCAACGCGCGCGACGGCGGCACCGACGCCAACGACTGGGCCGAGATGCTGCTCCGCATGTATCTCATGTGGGCCGAGAAGAACGATTACTCGGTCGAGCTCATCGATCGCCAGGACAACGAGCAAGCCGGCATCAACCACGCGACGGTCACCATCCGGGGTCCGATGGCCTACGGCTACCTCAAGGGCGAAACCGGCATGCACCGGCTGGTGCGCATCAGCCCGTTCAACAGCGAAGGCAAGCGCCAAACCAGCTTCGCCGCGGTTGACGTGTCGCCCGAAATCGCCGACTCGGTCGCCGTCGAGATCGATCCGCAGGATATTCGCGAGGACACGTTCCGCGCATCCGGCGCCGGCGGCCAGCACGTCAACAAAACTTCGAGCGCCATCCGGCTGACGCACTTTCCCACCGGCATTGTCGTGCAGTGCCAGAGCGAGCGGAGCCAGCACAAGAACCGCGCCACCGCTTGGAAGATGCTGCGGGCGAGAATGGCGCGCATGGAAGAGGAAAAACGCGAAGCCGCGGAAGCCGCCAAGTACCAGAACCAGGCGAAGACCGGCTTCGGCTCGCAGATTCGCAACTACTTTCTGCACCCCGACCAGCGCGTGAAGGACGCTCGCACCAAGTACGGTCAGGGCAACTTCCACGCGGTCATGGACGGCGACATCCAGGGATTTCTGGACGCGGTGCTCCGCTGGCGCGCGGGACAACCCGTCGAAGAAGACGACGACGAGTAACATAAAGCCGGCGATGGCATCGCCGGTCCCAGGCCGAAGTGCTCGCAGGGTGTGGCTAAAGCGGCGAGATCTTTGCGAGGGCGCCACGCACTGCGGCGGAACTTGGTCGCGCCACCCTCCTTCAATCCTTAACCTGCTTCATGATCATGTTGACCGCATCGGATTACCCTGTCGCATGGGCCATGCTCATTTACGAACTCGACGATGCACACCAACACTTGCGCGAACTCGTTGATCAGATGGTCGCCAGCCGCACAATCGACGAAGCCGACTATCGAGTTCAGCTAGGCCATGTCTTCGCGCATCTGAACCGCGCATGGAACAATCGTGCCGACGCTCAATCACATGAGTTGACCGGCCAGCTATGGGAGGAACGAAGTTCATTCCCGAAGGACCTAAGTCCCGTCGGATAACCCTAACGGAATGCGGAGCGTGCCTATTACCCCGTAGACGAAACTACCAGCTTCGTCCGAACGAGTTTCGAACGGCAGTAAGCAACCGGACGCTAGCGCGTTCCGGCTAATCCGATCAGCCGCGGGGCGCTAGCCCCTGGTTTTGTGGTTGGCTCGACTCAGCCATCGTACTTCGCATCGCCGGTCATGCCGGTCTGCCAATCGACGCCGCAGCGATCGCAACGGGAGACGACCCGATATGACAGGCGAAATCCGGGGCACCGACGCCTTACTTTCAAGTCGCAACGCCCCAAACTAGAATGGCGAAACCGTCGCCCCAGCGCCGCCAATGCCGCGGCACAGCGACCGTTCTCATCACTCGGCGTTCCTGCCGCATCGGTTGAAAATCGTCAGCTGCGGCGTCCGCCCAGCGAGGGGAGGATTCGTGCCCGCCAAAATTCACGTCATCATCCTGGGTTTCGCCATCGGGGCGACCGCTTCCCTCGGGCCGTTCGTCGCCCGGGCCCAAGACGCGGCGCCGGTCGCAGACGGCGCCATCGAAAGCTTTCAATTCGAGCGCCCCAGCTTCCACTGCGCCTACGATGCGGCCACCGGCCGCCTGATGACCGCCGAGTACGACAACAACCAGGTCACTCTCTACAACCTGTCGGACAAGCTCGTCGCGCTCAAACAGATTCCCGCCCCGGCGCACCCCAGCGTCGTGCTCGCCAAGCAGTTCAAGGGCAAGTCGTACTTCATTGTCGGCGGCATCGGCGACCGGCGCATCGACGTCTTCGCCGCGAAATCCGGCGAGCGCACCGCGTCCGTGCAAATCCAGACGCCCCACATCCTGCATCTCGACGCCAGCCGTTCGCCCGACGATCCGTACGTCTTTTACATCTCCCTCGACGCCGCATCGCATCGCTACATCGGCCGTTTCAGCCTTGCAACCGGCGCCGACGACGGCGTCCTTCAGGAAGGCGGGCACTGTCGCGTCACCGCCGACGGCTCGGGGATTTACATCCCGAGCGGCGAATACCTCTGGTTGTATCGCATCGTCGATCGTGAGTCGCAGCCGCTGCAGGATGTTCGCCTTCCGCCCGGCGCCGCCGCCGTGGAACCCCTCGCAAGATTCTGGAACCGCGCCACGGAGTTCACGGTCGACCCGAACAATGTGCGCTTCGCCATCGACACCAATCTTCTCAATCCGCTCGCCCAAGAAGGCGCCCCCGGCAGTTGCGGCGCCACCATTCTTGGCTTCGCGGCCGGCAAACCCTGGGTGTTCGCCATGGACAAGGGCGACCTCCGCATCGTCTCGAGCAACGACGCCTCGACGCGTGCCACGCTGCCGCTGTTCGATCCCAGCGAGTTCCCCCAAGGCCGCTACGACCGCGACAAGCAAAGCTTCTTCACGCGGCCGGCACAGATCGCGCCGCTGTTCGTCGACGACGCACGCCGGCGCATCATCGTCAGCGCCGAAAGCCGCATCGCGGTCGTCAACTGGGAAGACCTCGACCTGCCGGACGAGCCGCTCGTGGGCGTCGACTGCCCCGCCGAGGTCACGGTCGGCATCGGCGCGGGAGTCGACATGCCGGTGCAGGCGTTCGATCCCCGCGTCACCGTCAAGCTGGAATCCGCCCCCGCCGGCGCCACGTTCAAAAACGGCCGCCTCACCTGGAAGCCCACCGGCGCCGGCGTCGGCGCGGTCGACCTGAAGTTCATCAGCACGTTCAAAGAGATCACGAACACCCAAACCACGCGCATTAGCGTCGGCCGCGAATCGATTCCGCTGCCGTTCGCCTGCGAGTATGTCGTGATCTCGCCCGACGGAAAACTGGCCGTCGCGTGGAGCCAGGCGTTCTCGATCAACGAACGCTCGGAGACCCCCGGTAAGCTCGTCCTGGTCGACGTTGCCGCCCGCAAGGTCCTCGCCACCGCCGACGCGCCGCAAGGCATCTTCAACGCGCAGGTCAACTCGCAGGGCGTGTTCGTGCTCGGGACGCTGAAGGGCGGCGACGACCGCCCCGAGCTGGATCTGATCCAACTCAAGCTCCCCGACTTGTCGCCCGGCGCCGCCGTCAAAGCCACCGGCGGCAAGCGTGCCCTGTCGTTCGCCGGCGACAAATACCTCTGGGCGTCGGGCGACCTCTTCACGCTTCCCGATCTGACAAAAATCTACTCCAGCGACCAGACCAGGGCCCGCATTCAAGAGCCTCAATACGAAGACAAGGCGCTCTACCCTGCCAACGGCCGCGTCGACGACGGCTGGTACGCGGCAGGCGCCGTGTGGGACGAAGAAGTCGCCCACGCCGAACTGCTCCTCGATCCGCCCGGATTCGTGCGCCGCAACTTCAACATCGACATTACCAGGTCCGATTACTACATCCAGCTCGCGTCGTGGGGCCGCAAGTACAATTGGGAAGGCGTCCAGACGCCGCCCGATCGTGCGCTGGTGCGTCAGGCCGGCGAGGGAAATCAGATCCCCACGGTCCTCCGCCGCCTGCCCGCTGCCGCTATGGCCGTGCGCGGCAACTCGGAGACGGGCGGAGTCTTACACATGCTCAGCGTGCATGAGCTCGTCGATGGCGTCGCGGTGCAGACCATTCCGTTGGTCTTGCGCGCATCCGTCGAGCAGAATCGCTTCTCCGGGTCGTTCGACGCCCCGCCCACGCTGAACATTGCCGCGGGCGACGAC
>JANOIK010000819.1:0-4947 GCA_031407585.1 Planctomycetota bacterium
TCCTCGCCAACCCGCCGCCCCGCAAAACGCCGCCGCCCAAACGCCAAAGCGGCCAACGCGGGAAACACGTCTCCACCTACAAAATCCTCCAAGAAAGATCATCGAATCGCTAGCTTGAAAAGCATCGGCTCACGCCCCTGGAAGAGTCGGGCGCAAGAATCTGAAGCCCCAACGGGGCGACAGTGAGCTTAGAGCTACTTCCGCCCCGTTGGGGCTTCCCAAGGCGGGGCGGATGCGTACCAGGGGCTGGCGCCCCTGGCTATGAACTTTCGCCGCGTTGCGGCTTAAGAGTGCGATCGCGCCGACGCCGCAACGCGACCGCAAACATCATCGCGAGCATCCCCGCCGCAGGCTCCGGCACGGCCGCCGCGCTCGTTGGCGTCGATCGCCCAAGCTGCCGCTGCCAGATAAGCAGGTCGTTGCCGTCCGAGTCGCCGTCGCCGTCGGCATCCGCCCCCGCGTTGCCGAGCGTCATCGCGTTTCGCCAGGCCGTGAGGTCGGCGGCCCCGACGGTTCCATCGCGGTTGAAGTCCCCCGCGAACGCGAAGCTCGCCAGCGTCACGCGGTCCAGCGCGTAGTCGTAATTCACGGCTAGCGACCCAACGCCGCCGGTGACGAACAAGCGGGCGCCGTTCGCCACGCCCGCGAACGTGCCGGAGAGATTGGTCGACGCGAGGACAATGAACGAGTCGATCGTCTTCGGCGTGTAGCCGCCCTGCAGGTCGATGGTCAGAGTCCCGGCGAGCGACGCGGCGCCGGTGACGGTCAGGCGGTCGTATTGCGTGTCGACGGTCGTGCCGCGCAAGTCGATGGCGAGCGTGCCGGTGGCCGCCTGCTGGTAGGACTGCACCGAGATGGCGCCCAGATCGAGCCCCGGCTCGAGCTTGCCCAGGTTGTTGACAGCCCGCGTGAGCGACATCCCCTCGCGAACCCCCAGCGAACGGCCGGCGCCGATCGTCAGCGCGCCCGTGCCGGTGAACGCCGCGCCCGTGTCGAAGTACGCGTCCCGGGCCGAGATCGTCAGGCCCCCCACCGGGATGTTGGTTGTGCTGCCGGGGCCGTAGTAGTCGACCCGATCGGCATTGCTCAACAGCAGCAGCGAGTTGGCGTACGGCACGCCGTCTCCCGTGTTGATCGATGTGATGGCGCCGGTCGTGGGATGCCTGTTGTAAGAACCGAACGGACCTGGATCGCGTTCGACGTTGTTGTTGAGGTCAGGATTAAGATTCGAGATCGACAACCCGCCGTTATAGGCGTCGAGCAAAACCATTCCGTCGTTCAAAACCTGGGCGAACACGTTGAACCCGCCGTCGACGGAATCGAGACCCGAGTTGTTGCCGTAGTTGACGAACCATTCGCTGTCGGCGCTGTTGGGCAATCCGCCTTGGCGGGCCATGGAGATCGTGCCTTTGATATTGGAACGAATCGTCCCCACGCTGTACTCGTTCACGACCCCCGGATTTGGCGTGCCCAGATTTCCGTCCAGATCCACCACGTCAAACGGGTCGAGCGCCACGTTAAGCAACGGATCCGACACCGGGCTTGTGGGAGGCCCGGCGATGATGTTGGGATAGAACCCGCCCCCTTGAAGCACGAAGTTTCGCGCCAGCCGATGCATGAGCATGCCGTCGTAGAGCCCGCCATTGACGTACAGCATGAAGTTGTCGCGGGTCAACGGCTTGTCGTCGAAAAGTTCGATGAACGCCGTGCTGCGCCAGCGGTCATTCAGGCTGAGACTGAAATCCATCCGCACGAATTGGTTCGCACGCGCCGGCTCGCCCCAAGTGCAGAACCCCGCCAGCGCGAGCGCTCCGACCACGACGAGCCGCACCCCGCGCCGCATTCGCTCGCCCGCTCGTCTGCTGCACTCCGCCATCGCGTCTGCCTTTCCAAGCCCCTGAGTGGGGAATTTTCGCCGAAATCGTCATCGCGAAAAAAAAGATCGCAATTGCGTTCGCCGGCGCGTCTGTTCCGTTGGCCCGTCGAGAGAACCAGTCCTGCCAGGCCGGTCTCTTCATGGTAGTCGCGCCGCGGGGGCCGGTCCACGATTCTGCGGTGGCGCGCCCCTCCCCCGCCCACCGGCGCTTCTGTTAAAATCCCACCCTGTCGCCGGACACATCGTTACTTCTCTCAACCGAGCCGCCACGAGCGGCGCCATGGCCCAGGACCTTTTCGCCGCACCATGACCGCATTTCCCGAAATCTCGCGCATCGCTTACGAAGGCCCGCAGTCGAAAAACCCGCTCGCCTTCCACCACTACAATGCGGATGAAAAGGTCGAAGGCCGCACGATGCGCGACCACCTGCGGTGCAGCGTCGTCTACTGGCACACGTTCCGCGGCACGGGCTCCGATCCCTTCGGCCCCGGCTGCGCCGTGCGGCCCTGGGAGGACGGCACCGACTCGGTCGAGAACGCTCAGAACCGCGCCCGCGTGGCGTTCGAGTTCATCGAGAAGCTGGGCGCCCCGTTCTATGCGTTCCACGATCGGGACGTTGCCCCCGAAGGCGCCACGCTCGCCGAGACCAACAAGAATTTCGACGCGGTGGTGAAGGTGCTCAAAGAAGAGCAGCAGCGCACGGGCATCAAGCTGCTGTGGGGCACGGCCAATCTGTTCTCCAACAAGCGCTTCATGCACGGCGCCGCGACCAGCCCGAACGCCGAGGTGTTCGCATTCGCCGCCGCGCAAGTGAAAAAGGCCCTCGAGGTCACCAAAGACCTCGGCGGCGCCGGCTACACGTTCTGGGGCGGGCGCGAGGGGTACCAAAATCTGTGGAACACCAACATGAAGCGCGAGCTGGAGCACCTCGCCCGCTTCCTGCACATGGCCGTCGACTACGCCAAGGAGATCGGCTTCACCGGGCAGTTCTACATCGAGCCGAAGCCCAAAGAGCCGACCAAGCACCAGTACGACAGCGACTCTGCCGCGTGCCTCAACTTCTTGCGAGAGTTCGACCTGCTGCCGCACCTCAAGCTCAACATCGAGACGAACCACGCGACGCTCGCGGGGCACACGATGCAGCACGAACTCGAGACCGCCGGCGCCGCGGGGGCCCTCGGCTCAATCGACGCCAACACGGGCGACACGCTGCTGGGTTGGGACACCGACCAGTTCCCCACCGACATCTATCTCACCGCGCAGTGCATGCACTCGGTGCTCAAGTACGGCGGGTTCAAGACGGGCGGCGTCAACTTCGACGCCAAGGTCCGCCGCGAAAGCTTCGAGCCGGTGGATCTGTTCTATGCTCACATCGGCGGGATGGACGCCTTCGCCCGCGGCCTCAAGATCGCCGCCGCGATGCGGGCCGATGGCCAGCTGGAGAAACTACAGACCGAGCGCTACGCGAGCTGGGACGCCGGCCTGGGCGCCGAGATCGAAGCCGGCAAACACACGCTGGCCTCCCTCGAAAAGCTCATGCTGCAAAAAGGCGAAGCCGCCGCGAACAAGAGCGGCCGGCAAGAAATGATCGAGAATCTGATTAACACTTATCTGTAGTTCGACGGATTAACCACCAAGGCACAAAGACACCAAGGAAGAAGCAGAGAGAAGAAGGGGAAGGGAAAGACGAGAACGCTAATAGGCACTAATTTTCGCTAGTTGAGATTAGTGGCGATTAGTGCTTATTAGTGTTCCCTCCCTTTCTTCTCTTCCTTATTCTTTTCTTTCCTTTGTGTCTTCGTGCCTTGGTGGTTAATCCCCCCGTGCCAAACTGGCTCGTCATCACCGCCGATCCGCCCGGCGTTGGCCGTGGGGTGCGAGGGTACGCGCTGTTCTGGTTTCTGCGCACGTATTTCGGCCGCCGAAGCGTGGCCAAGAGATCGCCGGCACAAGTGCGCGACGGCGCCGTGCCGCAGGCCGATACGCTGTTCCTCGGCCTGCCTACGTCGCTCTCGCCCGACGAAATCCGCCGCCTGCACGACACGGTGCGTCCGCGGCGGATCGTGCTGTTCGATTACCTCGACCTGCACGAGCTCGCGTGGAAGCCCGAGCAGGAGCCCGTCCTCCGCGAGCTCACCGACCGGTACTTCAAGCCGTGGCACGAACCGGCGTGGCAGTACAACCTCCGCATGGGCATACTGCCCCTGCGCACGCATCGGCAGTTGTTCCTGTCGATCGCCTGGGACCGCCTGCGGCGAAACTTCCGCCACCCGCCCGAGCGGCAGTTCGACGTTGGCTTCCTCGGCCGATCGAATCGCACCGCGGTGCTCGGCTCGAACGGCGAGATCGAATTCCTGCACCAGCGCACCGGCTGGCTCCGCGAGTTGCGCGACCACGCCCCGGACCTCACGCTCGCCGGCGGCCTCACGGAGTGGGACTCGGACCACTTCCGCAAGCGCACGCAGAGCGAGCCCGACTTGCCGCTGCTGTGCTACCGCCGCAACTCGGTGACGTTCCCCGCGTACTGGCGTCTGGTGTCGAACTGCCGCGTGCTGCTCTCGCCCGGCGGCAACGCCCCGTGGACCTACCGGCACTACGAGTCGCTGTACGCCGGCGCCGCAGTGGTGAGCATCGACTTTCGCAATCGCGACATGCTCGTCCCGCTGCCGCCGGGCGGAATGATTCACACGCCCGACGGCGCCCCGGTCGTGCCGGCCATCCGCGCCGCGCTGGAACTCTACCGCAGCCGCCCCGCGCTCGCCGAAGAAAACTTCGCTCACCTGGAGCGCTACCTGTACTACGGCAGCTTCGCGAAGAATCGCACGGCGCTGATCGATCGCTTCACGGCGCAGCTCGAGTGACCTTCGGTCATTGAAGACTATTCATCGGCATTTAGGCCCAAGGGGCCGACAGTTCATAGCCAGGGGCTCACGCCGATGCTTTTCAAGCTAGCATTTCAGCCGTCTCCGCGGTTGGATTCGTGACTTTGTGGCGTGCTTTTGGGAGACTTGCCTCAGGGCGATTCACTCCGGAGGCGCACCAATGTTGGGCCGCGTGTTCGATGCGTTTCT
>JANOIK010000858.1:0-2139 GCA_031407585.1 Planctomycetota bacterium
CAGTGCAGGAACTCCAGCACGGCGCCAATCGAGTATGCGACGCCGCCCCACAACATGGGCTGCATGAAGCGGAAGCCGAAGCGTTTCCAGATCGAGAGGCCCGTGTAAGCGCCGATCCAGCCCATGCCGAGATAGAGCGACAGACCCAATTCCGTGGGCATCGTGTGAAAGTAAATGGTCTTGATCGAAATAGCCGTGACGGCGAATCCCCATACGAGTGCAAGCACGCCCCAGCGGCCCCAGCGCCAAAACAGGATGACATGCACCGGCGTGAACGTGCTGGCGATCAGCACGAAGATGGCCGCGTGGTCAAGCACTTTCATGACCCGCCGGGCGATGCCCGTCGGGTCGAGCATGTGATAGACGCCGCTGGTCGACAGGAGCACGACGCTGCCGACGCTGAACACCAGCAGGCTGGCGACGCGGCGCGAGTCGCCAGCGCCGCGGCGGATGAGGACGACCGACAGGACCAGGAAAATGGCGGCGCCAAGCAGGTGCGACAGGCTGCTGAACGGGTCGGCAAAGCCTGGAATGGCGGTCGTCGGCATGAGCGCGCGGGCCTGTCTACTTGCCGAGCAGGCGCTTGGCTTCTGAGACGACGCGCGCGGCGGTGATGCCCATCTTTTCGTACACGGTGCGCTCGGGCGCCGAGGCGCCGAAGCCGTTCATGCCAACAAACGCGCCGCCGGATCCGATGTAAGTGTCCCATCCCTGGCGGATTCCGGCCTCGACGGCCACACGAGCGGTGATCGCGGCCGGAAGGACCTGCTCGCGGTACGCGGCGTCTTGCTCGTCGAACAGCTCGAAGCACGGCATGCTCACCACGCGGGCGGCGATGCCGGCTTTGGTCAGCTCCTCGTAAGCGGCGACGGCAAGCGAGAGCTCGCTGCCCGTGCCCAGCAGAATCACCTGGGGCTTGCCGCCCGCGGCGTCGGCCAGAATGTAGCCGCCGCGCTCGACGCCCGCGGTCGGCGCGAACTTGGTTCGATCGAACGTCGGCATGTTCTGCCGCGTGAGGATGATCGCCGAGGGCCGGTGAGTTTCCTTGAGCGCGGCCTTCCAGGCGTAGACCGCTTCGTTGGCGTCGCCCGGCCTCAGCACCAACAGGTGCGGTATGGCCCGCGCGGCGGCGAGCTGCTCGACCGGCTGGTGCGTCGGGCCGTCCTCGCCGACGCCGATCGAATCGTGCGTGAACACCTCGATCGAGGGGATGCCCATGATCGCCGAGAGGCGCATCGACGGGCGCAGGTAGTCGCTGAAAACGAAGAACGTGGCGCCGAAGGCCCGCAGGCCGGAGAGGACCATGCCGTTGACCGCCGCGGCCATGCCGTGCTCGCGGATGCCGAAGTGGAAGTTGCGGCCGCCGTAGTTGTCGGCAGAAAAGTCGCCGACCTTGGCGAAGGTGAGCAGCGTCTTGGTCGAGGGGGCGAGGTCGGCCGAGCCGCCGAGCAGCCAGGGAATCTTGGCGGCGAAGGCGTTGAGCGCCTGACCGCCGGAGATGCGCGTCGCCATGCCCTTGGCGTCGGCGGGGAATTCGAGCGGCGCTTCGTCCCAGCCCTTGGGCAGTCCGCGGCGGTTGATCTGTTCGAGTTCGGCGGCGAGCTCGGGGTGCTTCTTCTTGTACGCGGCGAAAAGTTCTTCCCACGCCTCGCGCGCCGTGCGGCCGCGCTCGCCGAGCGTGGCGGCGAAATGCTCGCTCACCTCGGGCGGCGAGACGAACGACTTGTCGGGGTCCCAGCCGTAGGCGCCCTTGGCAAGCTTCACCTCGTCCGGGCCGAGCGGCTCGCCGTGGGCCGAGGCGGTGCCGGCCTTGTTCGGGGCGCCGAAGCCAATGACGCTGTGCAGCACGATGAGCGTCGGCCCTTCGTCGTGCAGGCGGAACGAGTCGAACGCCTTCGCGATGGCTTCGAGGTCGTTCGCGTCCTTGACGTCGATTACGCGCCAGCCGAGGGCCCGGAAGCGGTCGGGCACATTCTCGCTGAAAGCGAGCTGCGTCTTGCCTTCGATCGTGATCTTGTTGTCGTCGTAAATCCAGCAGAGGTTCGAGAGCCGCAGATGGCCGGCGAGCGACGCCGCCTCGTTGGCGATGCCTTCCATCAGATCGCCGTCGCTGCACTGGTTGTAGACATTGAAGTTGAA
>JANOIK010000869.1:0-4485 GCA_031407585.1 Planctomycetota bacterium
GAGCAAGTTCGACAACCTGTACGGCTGCCGCGAGTCGCTGGCCGACGGCATTAAGCGGGCGACCGACGTGATGATCTCGGGCAAGATCGTTGTGATCGCGGGCTACGGCGACGTCGGCAAGGGTTGCGCCCAGTCGATGCGGGGCCTCGGAGCCCGCGTGGTGATCACGGAGATCGACCCCATCATCGCCCTACAGGCGGCGATGGAGGGCTACGAGGTGACCACGATGGAAGACGCCGCGGCCGAGGGCGACATCTTTGTCACCACCACCGGCTGCCGGGACATCATCACCGGCGAGCACATCGTCAAGATGAAGAACGACGCGATCGTGTGCAACATCGGGCACTTTGACCTCGAGATCGACATGGCCTGGCTCAACGCCCAGGTGAAGGCTGGCAAGGCGACCAAGGAGCGGATCAAGCCTGCCGAAGTCGGCGCCGTCGACAAGTTCACGTTCGCCGACACGAAGCGATCAGTCGTCGTGCTTGCCGAGGGCCGGCTGGTGAATCTCGGCTGCGCGACGGGGCATCCGTCGTTCGTCATGAGCACGAGCTTCACGAACCAGGTGCTCGCTCAACTGGCCCTGTGGACCGAGACGGACAACTACGAGCTCGGCGTGCACGTGCTGCCCAAGAAGCTGGACGAGGAAGTCGCCAGGCTGCACATTGGCAAGCTCGGCGTGAAGCTGACGAAGCTGACGCAGAAGCAGGCGGAGTATCTGGGGATTCCGGTCGAGGGGCCGTACAAGCCGGGGTACTACCGGTACTAGGTTCGACGATCATACGACGCAACCGACTCAACGCTGTGTTCATACCCGGGAGCAAGATTCGATCTTGCTCCCGTAGCTCAGCGGTAAGAGCGACGGCCTTATAAGCGGTGCATCGCTGGTTCAAATCCAGCCGGGGGCACTGGCTAGATCAATCCGAAAGCCGCCGACTTGCGTCGGCGGCTTTTCTCTTGGTCGATTACAATTAGCTCCTCGTATGTCGCGAGAGGTCCTAAGTTGCCGTGGCTGGCCAGCCTAGATTCAAGGTATAAACTGTCGCTGCTATTCCCTTCTTGAACTTTCCGTCGGGGACGCTTGTGAATCGAACGGTACCATCTATCGCTCTTGCGGCATGCTTATTTTTCTATGCGGTGCCTCAAGTAACAGGCGGCCAACTGCGAGTCGTTGCGCTTACTGGAGTTGCAGTCCCTGGGGCCGAGAAGTCGTTTGACGGATTTGGCAATGTTTCGTTGAATAATTTAGGCCAAGTGGCTTTCAATCCGTGGCAATTCCCGAACCAATTCAGAATAGACTCAGGCGGCGTTTGGATTGCATCGCCTGGTCAGGCGCTTGTTCAGGTCGATCCCCCGGCTTGGGGTCATTGGGATGTTGTGATCAACGACGTAGGCCAAGCTTCTTTCACCAACGGCGGCGCGCTGGAGCGAGGCAACTCTTTATCTGAGGCTCAGTCGATCGCAAGGTATGGGCAACCAGCCCCTGGCGTAATTCCTTCTGGTTCGGCGTTCACAAATTTTTTCAATTACACCGGCGCGTCGCTGAACAATCGAAACGAGGTGGCGTTCGTGGGAACTGCGGCCGGATGGAACCGCCTTTGGGTGGGGAAGACGAGCGATTCGCTGACGCTCATCGCCAGTGCCGGTCAGGAATTAACACACAACAATCAGACTCGCACAATACAAGGGATTGGAGTTCCGCTAATCAATGACTACGGGGAAGTCTTGGTGTCAATTCGGCTTTGGGACGGAACGCCGGGCGCCAGCCAACAGAGTTTTGCGTCCTAAATGTGGACGCCGAACGGCGAGATGCGTTGCATCGCAGTAAGCGGCGAGGTCATTGCAACGGACCGCGGCCCAATTTCCGTAACCACCGCTTCAATTGCCGGCGAGATCAACAACAAAGGCCAGGCGGCGGTTTTGCTAGGCGGCCCTGAATCCTCGATCGTCCTCAATTCCGGTCAGGAATACCGCGTAATCGCGGCAGAAGGCGACGCAATTGGAAACGAACGTATCCTTTATTTAACCAACCGCTTTGCACTTTCGGGCGGCAGTGAAGTCGTCTACGAGGCGGCAATGATTGGCGGTGATGCGATCCCTAACCAAACGCGAATGCTATTGCGTAATGCGCCTGCTCAATCTCCCTTAATCATTGCGAGAACTTTGACTCCCGCACCTGGCGCCTCCAATCAGCTGGTTTTCTCTCCGTATTTTGGGGACTTCGCCGTCAATGGTCGGGGACAGGTCGCACTCTCGTCGGGGTTGGTGGATGCCGTCACTGGCGAACTCACCGCGCGCGGCATCTGGGTAGAGGACAATCACAAAAGCCTGCAGCCAGTCATCATCACGGGTGACCTCATTGACGTCGATAGCGGACCCGGCGTGGATCTTCGGCAAGTCGTCGACGTAAGGGACATCGGTACTGGCGGCAATCAGGTTGGGCTCTCTTCTAGATTCAACGATCTCGGCCAAGTAGCCTTCGTCGCCAGTTTTGCCGACGGAAGCCAGGCGCTGCTCGTGTCAGCTTCAACAGTTCCAGAGCCGTCTGGCTCAGTGCTCGGACTGCTGTGCTTCGCATTCTTCGGACCCACATTGCTGACAAGATCATCAACACTCGGTAGGCGCCAGCGGTAAATGTAACCGTATGCAGCTTCAAGACGCGATCTTCAACGAACTGAACATTCGATGCCACTCAGCATTGGTGGGCGGCGCTTCGGTTCGCGTTTGAATCCGGGCGTGCCAACGCTCATCGCGTAGTGCGATACGACGCTCAGCGGTGTGCTGCTCGATGGGTCGCCCTTCTCTTTCGGTATGACACGGACTTCAATACGTCTCGTGACCTCTTCCCGGTGGGCTCGACGGTGCGCGTGACCGTGGTTCCTTAGCCGGCGGCATCCGCCCCCCCTCTAGGCCTTCTGAGGCATGTCCGGCGAAAGTTGCGCCAAATCGCTATCTGCTAGATAGTCGCGCTGATCGGACGCATGCGACGGCGGGGATTTAAGCGGACGGAGCGTTACCGTAGACTCAAGGGCTTGGAAACACCCGACGTGCGTCGGCACTTGTTGTTCCGCCAGAGACTCCCCGAGTTGGCACCTTGCCGTTATGCCTGACATCTCCGCCTTCCGCGGCCTGCGCTACGACCTCGGCCACGTCGGCTCGCTGAGCGACGTCATTGCCCCCCCCTACGATGTGATCGACCCGGAGCTGCAAGACCAGCTCTACAAAAAGCACCCTGCGAATGTGGTGCGGCTGATCCTCAATCGCGACGAGCCGGGCGACGACGAACAGTCGAACCGCTACACACGGGCGGCGAGGTTCTACAAGAACTGGCAACGCGAGGGCGTGCTGTTCGAGGAGGGGCAGCCCGCGATCTATGTCTACCACCAGGTGTTCGACGAGGGCGGCGTGACGTTCACGCGGCGCGGGTTCATGAGCCGCGTGCGCCTGGAACGCATCGGCCAGGGGAACATCCACCCGCACGAGGAGACGCACAGCGGAGCGAAGGTCGACCGATTCAAGCTGTGGAAGGCCTGCCGGGCGAATCTCAGCCAGATCTTTGGGCTGTATCCCGATCCCGAGAACACGGCGCAGAGTATTCTCGAGGAGGCGATCATCGGACAGACGCCGCTCGAGGCGACCGACCATTTGGGAGTGCTCCATCGCGTTTGGCCGGTGACGGACATTAAGGTCATCACGGCCGTGAGCGGCGCCATGGGCGGCAAACCGGCGTACATTGCCGACGGGCATCACCGCTACGAGACCGCGCTGAACCTCCGTGACGACTTAGCCGCGGAGCTTGCTCAGCGCGGCGAGAAACTTTCGCCCGAGCACCCCGCGAACTTCGTGCTGATGATGTGCGTATCGATGAGCGACGAAGGGATGCTCGTGCTCCCGACGCACCGGTTGTTCCGCGGACTGCCGGCGATGACGGCCGACCAGCTCGCGGCGAAGCTTGGCGACGCGTTCGCCTGCGAGCCGGCGGGCGAGGGGCCCGAGCGGGCGCTCACGCTGTGGGAGGGAATCGAAGCCGAGGGCGAGCAGGGGACGTTCGGGCTCTACACGGCCGAGGACAATCGCTGGACGCTCGCCCGCATCACCGCGGCGGGGCGGAAGCGGATGGCCGAGGTGGCGAGCGATCACTGTGAGGCGTGGCAGGGTCTGGGCGTCGGCATCTTGCACAGGCTGCTGGTCGACACGCTGCTGGGAGCGCCAAATCTGCCCGCGCCGAAGTACGTGCGGGCGCTGGCCGAGGTGCCGGTCGGGCTGCGCGAAGGCGACTCCGCGGGCCGCGACCTCACCGGCCAGCAGGGCAGTGGCGGCCGGTTCGAGCTCGCCGCCCTGGTGATGCCGGCGACGGTCGAGCACATCCGCGAGATCTCGAACGCCGGCGAGCGGATGCCGGCCAAGAGCACGTACTTCTACCCGAAGCTGCTGAGCGGGCTGGTGATCAACCCGATCGAGTAAGTGCCGAACGGCCGCGGTGCC
>JANOIK010000887.1:0-5016 GCA_031407585.1 Planctomycetota bacterium
GTGGAGTACCTGAAGGACAGGGACGCCAAGATCGCGGAGGTCGTCAACACGGGCGTGCATCTGGTGACCCTTGAGAATATGGACGAGCCCGAGATCGCCGCATTGCTGAAGTAGCCGCATGCGCCACGCCATCGAGGGGCCAAGACGCCGCGAATCACGATGACCGACTCCACCACTACGGCGCCGCGGCTCGTCATGCGGGGCGTGAGCCAACGATTCGGCGCCACGCTGGCGTTGCGCGGCGTCGATCTGGAGGTGCGGTCGGGCGAAGTTCTCGCACTTGTTGGCGAGAACGGCGCCGGCAAGAGCACGCTCATGAAGGTGCTCAGCGGCGCCCTTGTCCCCGACGAAGGCGAGATGCAGCTCGACGGCGCCCCCTACCGACCTCAGTCGCCTGCCGATGGCCGTCACGCGGGCGTGGCGATGATCTACCAAGAGTTGTCCCTGGCGCCGCATCTGTCGGTGGCCGAGAACATTTTGCTCGGCGTCGAGCCCAAGTGCGGTCCTTTCGTGAAATGGCGCGAGCTGCGCGAGCGCGCCCGTGCAGCACTCGTCGAAGTGGGACGGCCGGACTTGCCGCTCGACGCTCCCGCCGGACGGCTTTCCGTGGCCGAACAGCAACTCGTCGAGATCGCGCGGAGCGTTGCGCTGAAGTGCCGCGTGCTGGTGCTCGATGAGCCGACCAGTTCTCTGGCCCAGCAAGACGTGGCCAAGCTGTTCGATCTCATTCGCCGCCTGCGCGCGTCGGGGCTGGCGATCATTTATATCTCGCACTTCCTGGAGGAAGTGAAAGCGCTGGGCGATCGGTTCACCGTGCTCCGCGATGGTCAGGTCTCCGGCGGCGGCGATGTGGCGAACACAGATCCCCCGGCCATCGCCGCGATGATGGTTGGCCGGCGCGTGGACGATCTCTATCCGCGCAGTCGCCGCACGCCCGGCGAGGTGGTGCTTAACATCCGCGGTCTCGCAGGAGTCGCTAAGCCCGTCGCCGCGTCACTGGACCTGCGCCGCGGCGAAGTGGTGGGCGTTGCAGGGATCGTCGGAGCTGGGCGCACCGAATTCCTCCGCGCGCTTATGGGACTCGATCCGATTCGAGAAGGCGACGTTCGCGTCGCCACGATGGCCGGCTGGAAGCCTCCGGACATTCGCTGGCGGCAGGGCATGGGGCTGGTGAGCGAGGATCGCAAAGAAGAGGGGCTCGCCCTGGACCTGTCGATTGCCGAGAACATCACGCTGCCGCGATTGGGTGGCTTGGGGCCCGCAATCTTCGTGACCCCCCAGGGCCAGGATCGCGCCGCGACGCCCCTGGTCGAGAGGCTCGGCATCAAGTGCCGTTCCCCCCGACAGGCGGTGAGCGCACTTTCCGGTGGCAACCAGCAGAAGGTGGCCATCGCCCGGCTGCTGCACGCCGATTGCGATCTGCTGTTGCTCGATGAGCCGACCCGTGGCATCGACGTAGGGTCGAAGGCCCAGATTTACAAGTTGATAGACCAGCTTGCGACGGGCGACCCGTCGACGGGGCGGGCCCCGCGGGCGGTGCTCGTGGTGAGCAGCTATTTGCCCGAGTTGCTGGGTATCTGCGATCGGATCGCGGTGATGTGCCGCGGCCGGCTGGGCGCGAGTCGGCCGGTGGCGGAGCTGGACGAGCATCGCATCATGCTGGCAGCGACGGGCGCGGCGTAACGAATTATTCTTGTTGGATCGTCAATCGAGGAATCGTTGGCAACGGCTGATATTCATGGCAAGTGAATCGTCAATCGCGGCGCGGGCGTATCGCCTGCTAGATCGCTTGGGGCCGCTCTTGGCGATGGTCGCCGTATGGGCGCTCTTCGCGATGCTCCAGTGGCAAACGTTTGCCACGTGGGCAAACACGCAGAGCATCTTGCTGCAGACCGCCGTCGTCGGCGTGGCTGCCCTCGGCGCCACGATGATTATCATCTCTGGCGGGATCGACCTGTCGGTTGGGTCTCTGATCGCCTTGGTGTCCATTGTCGTCGCGCTGACGCTCGACAAATTCGCTAAGAATGCGCCGCCTCTCCCCAAACTCGACCCACTCGCGCTCAAAGAAATCGCGGCAAGCGCGCCGGACAATACTCCTGCCATACTTCTGGCATGCTTGCTGGGAATTGGCGTGGCAGCTCTCTGCGGACTCGCGATCGGCGCCATGGTCATCGGCCGCATCGGCCGCGTGATCTCGGTGGCCGCGTTGGGGACGGCAATCCTGATTGCCCGCCACTACGGATTCGATTCCTCGCGGGGCGCCGCGGCGCTGATCATCGGACTGCTCCTCGCCGGCGGAAGCTGGTGGCTCGATCGACGCCTCAAAACGCCAATCGTTCTCACGCCGTTCATCGTTACGCTCGGTATGTGGGGAGCCCTCCGCGGCGCGGCCAAGGGCCTGACGGGGAATAATCAAATCTACCCGCCGAAAACGCCGCTCACAGAGCTCATGAAACTGCCGGAAGGACAGGCGACCGCCGCCTTGCTGGCTCGCCCCTGGCAGTGGTGGTCGCCTGGCGTATGGATCTTCCTCGTGCTCGCGCTGCTCGTGGCTGCGATTCTGCGGTACACGCAGTTCGGCCGGCATATTTTCGCGATCGGATCCAACGAGCAAACGGCGCGACTGTGCGGCGTGCACGTGGAACGTACGAAGCTTAAGATTTACGCGTTCGCCTTACTTTTGGCTGGCGTCGCGGGCGTGCTGCAGTTTAGCTTCAATACGATCGGCGACCCCACGACCGCGGCGGGCTATGAGCTGAAAGTGATCGCCGCGGTCGTCATCGGCGGAGCGAGCCTTTCGGGCGGCGTGGGCACGGTGCTCGGCACGGTGGCCGGCGCCCTCATGATGACGATTATCGACAACGGCTGCACTAAGGTAGGGTTGGAAGTGTGGATGCAGGAGATACTCACCGGCGTGATCATCGTGGCGGCGGTGGCGCTCGACCAACTTCGGAATCGAGGTTCGCGGTGAAAAGCGCCGTTGCCACGAAACACACGCCGCTCGGCATGAGCGGCGTCAGCGTCCCCCGACTTGTTTACGGCACGAGCTGCCTGGGCAATCTGTACGAAGCGTTGCCGACGACGACGAAGCTCGAAATCTCGCGGCAGTGGTTCGAGCAAACGGCGTCACCCGTCGTCATCGACTCCGCGGGTAAGTACGGCGCCGGGCTCGCACTGGAAGTCATCGGGGCCAACCTGCGCGAGCTGGGCGTACCAGCTCGTGACATCGTGATCAGCAACAAGCTGGGGTGGCTCCGCCGGCCGCTCCGCGCGCCGGAGCCGACGTTCGAGCCGGGCATTTGGGCAGGCCTCGAGCATGACGCCGAGCAGTGCCTCAGCTACGACGGCATTATGGAATGCTGGGAACAAGGCTGCGAGCTGCTGGGCGACCCCTATCGGCCGCAACTTGTTTCGGTGCATGACCCCGACGAGTATCTTGCGATTGCGACTTCGAGCGACGATCGCAAACGGCGCTTCGACGATATCGTCGAAGCGTACCGTGCACTGGCCGACCTGAAACGCCGCGGCGACGTCCAAGCTGTCGGCGTGGGGTCGAAGGACTGGCGCGTCGCCCGCGAGATCGACGCGGTCGCCCCGCTCGATTGGGTCATGATCGCCAACTGTCTCACCATTTATTCGCACCCCCTTGAACTGCTCGAATTCGTCGCCGGGCTGGTCGCTCGCGACGTCGGCGTGATCAATTCGGCCGTGTTTCATGGTGGCTTCCTCATCGGGTCACGCTATTTCGATTATCGTGAAGTGAACCCCGATCGCGCGGCCGATCGCCCGTTGTTCGCGTGGCGCGAGAAGTTCGTGACACTCTGCCGTGAGCACGAGGTGTCGCCCGCCGTGGCTTGTGTGCAGTTTGCTCTCACGCCGCCGGGAGTCGCTGCCGTGGCGATGAATACGAGCAATCCCGCCCATGTGGTCAACAACGCGGCGGCCGTCGATGCGGCGGTTCCCACCGCCTTTTGGCGGGCGGCCAAGGAAGCGGCGCTCGTGAACCCCCAGTACCCCTACGCGGGCTAAGTCGCACCCATGCTCAAGACCGGCATCCTCAACCCGCAGATCAATTCGCTGCTCGCCCGCGTTCGGCACACCAATACGCTGGTGATCGCCGACAGAGGGTTTCCGTTCTGGCCCGGCGTTGAGACGGTCGACATTTCGCTCGTCGACGATGTGCCCACGGTGTTGGATGTGCTGCGGGCACTGCAGGCCAACTTTGTCGTTGGCAAAGCGTGGATGGCCGAGGAGTTTCGGACGAACAACGATGCGAAGACTCAAGCCGCGTTTGCGGCCGCGCTCGATGGCGCCGCGATGACGTTCGAGCCGCATGGCGAGTTCAAGCGTCGGGTTCCCGCCGCGATTGGGCTCATTCGCACGGGCGATACGACGCAATACGGAAATGTGATTCTTGAATCGGCGTGAAGTCTCGAGGTTGCGATGAAGGCCGTTGAAATCACTCAACCGGGCAGTGCGCGCCTGGTGGATCGCCCCGATCCGACTCCCGGGCCCGGCGAGGCGCTGCTTCGCGTCCGCCGCATCGGGTATTGCGGCACCGACCTGAGCACGTTTCGCGGCGCCAACCCGCTGGTGTCCTACCCGCGCGTGCCGGGGCACGAGATTGCCGCAACGATCGAGTCGCTCGGCCCTGGCGTCAGCGGCCGGTGGGAGGCCGGCCAGGACGTGCTCGTGATGCCCTACACCAGCTGCGGCAAGTGCTCCGCGTGCATCGCCGGTCGCACCAATTGTTGCGCCGCGAATCAAACGCTTGGCGTGCAGCGCGAGGGAGCGCTCGCCGAGTGGATTGCCGTGCCGGTCGAGAAGCTCATCGCCTCCGAGAAGCTTTCGCTTACGGAACTCGCGCTGGTCGAACCGCTGACGGTCGGATTCCACGCCGCGGGTCGCGGTCGCGTGGGGACGGGCGACAGCGTCGCGGTGATCGGCTGCGGCGCCATCGGGCTGGGCGTCTCCGCCGGCGCCGCATTTCGCGGGGGCGAGGTGATTGCCATCGAT